>DATMSB010000043.1:0-28743 GCA_035565615.1 Vulgatibacter sp.
ATGGACTCGCCGGGGCGGTCCGGGGCCGCGGCGCAGTACCGCACCCCGGTCGAGCCGGCGCACACGCCTCCGGCGGGGATGGAGCCGCACCGATCCACCGAGTCGCCGCCCGTGCCGCCCGTTCCTCCGGCGCCGCCGCCACCACCCGTGCCGCCCTGGCCTGCGCCGGCCTCGCCGCCGGTGCCGCCCGCTCCGGCGGTGCCGCCCGCGCCTCCCGAACCACCCGCGCCCCCGGCGCCCCCGGTACCACCGGTACCGTCTTGGCCTCCGGCACCACCGGCGCCGCCCTGGCCACCCGCTCCGCCCGTGCCGCCCACGCCGTTGGAGCCGCCCGTGCCGCCGCCGCCCGAGCCGCCGCCGCCCGAGCCGCCGGTCTCGATCGTCGCGCCGCAGAGCGTCCGTGCCGCGGCGGCCCAGCAGTTCAGGTGAGCCCGTGTCTTCGCCTCGCACGATTCGTCGTCGCAGCCCGTCCCGCCCCCTGAGCATCCGGAGCAGGCGATCACCGAGTTCTCGTAGGCCTGCGCGCAGATCTCCACCTTGGCGGTGAGGACGCAGGCGTCGCACGCGGGGGACGAGGCGCCGTCCCCCTCGCAGGCGAGTTCGAACCCGGCCGAGCCCCCGGCGCCCCCCGGATCGTCGTCGCCGCCGGTCCCGCAGCCTGCGGTGAGACCGGCGAGCACCGTCGCCGCGGCGAACCTTCGAAAGACCCGGACCATCGCAGGTGGCTCCTCGGCAGGACCCGTCCGTAACACGCCCCCACACCCGGAGGAAGTTTCTCGGCCCCGCGCGTCCCCTCGCCCGCGCGTCCGGTTGCCGGCCCCTCGGATCTCGGGTATCCCTCGCGCCGATCGGGCGCGTCCCCGCGCGCCGGCGCCCGGACCCGCGCCAGCCGGGGACCGCCGCCGGTACCGGCTCGCCCCCCAGGCGAGTGAGAGTGAGACCGCCCAGGGAGTGAAATGGCGTCGAACGAAGAGGATCGGGCTCTCATCGCGGCGCGGATCGCCGCGGTGCGCGAACGCATGGCGGCGGCCTGCGCGCGGGTCGGGAGGAGCCCGGACGAGGTGCGGCTGCTCCTCGCCACCAAGACCGTCCCGGTGGAGCGGATCCGCTTCGCGGTGGAGGCCGGCGCCACCCTCCTCGGGGAGAACCGGGTCCAGGAGGCCCTCGGCAAGTACCGGGGCGTCCCCGAGGCGGAGTGGCACTTCATCGGCCACCTGCAGACGAACAAGGTCCGCCAGGTTCTCGAGTTCGCGAAGGTGATCCACTCCGTGGATCGCCCCTCCCTGGTGGAGGCCCTCGACGCCCGGTTGCAGCGGCAGGGCCGAGAGGTCGACGTCCTCCTGCAGGTGAACACCTCGTACGAGGCGAGCAAGTTCGGCGTGTCGCCGGAGGGAGCCCTCGAGCTGGCGCGCCTCGCCGCGAGGCGCGAGACCCTGCGCGTGCGCGGCCTCATGACCATCGGGCCCCTGAGCGACGACCTCGAGCGGGTGCGGCGGGCCTACCGGCTCCTGCGGCAGCTCCGCGACGAGCTCCAGCCCGAGATCGGCGAGCTGCCGATCCTCTCCATGGGCATGTCGGGGGACTTCGAGCTCGCGATCGAGGAGGGCGCCACGCTGGTCCGCGTCGGCACCAGCGTCTTCGGCCCCCGGGGGACGCTCGACTCCGAGTACTGGCCGGAGGGCGGACCGACCCCGGCCTGATCGCCCTTCGCGGCGCGGACCTACGAGGTGCTGCGCCCTCCCGCCCCGCGGGCGAGCGACGCGAGGCCGGCGAGAAGGCCCGCTCCGGCGCCGACCATCGCGCTGGCGGCGAGGCCCGCCGAGACGAGCGCCGGATCGTGGGAGCCTCCGGTCGCCGCCAGGTACACCGCGCCGCCGACGGCGTTCCCCACCAGGAGCCCGGTGACCCGCACCGAGGCGAGGAGCCCGCCGGCGGTCCCCAGCCGCTCCCGGGGCACCGCACCCATGAGCGCGCTGTTGTTCGGCGACTGGAAGGTGCCGATCCCCAGCCCGAGCCCGCCGAGGACCGCGGCGACGACGAGCGGATCGTCCCGCCTCGACACGAAGGAGAGGATCACCAGCGCCGCGGCGGCGAGGAGCGCGCCGCAGGCCGCGATGGTCCTCGTCGAGCGCATCCGATCGGAGAGCCAGCCCGACGCCGGCGACACCGCGGCGAGCACCACCGGCAGCGAGGTGAGCACGAGGCCCATCCGGCCGGTCGAGAGCCGCAGGGCGAAGTGCAGGTAGAAGGGCATCACCAGGTTCACCGCCCCCAGGGTGGTGAAGATCAGGAAGCCCGCCGCGGCGCTGCCGGTGAAGGTCCGGTCCCGGAAGAGCGCGAACGCCACCACCGGATGGTCGCTGCGGCGCTCGACCGCGACGAAGGCGGCGAAGCCGGCGACCGCGACTGCGCCGGCGAGCGCGCTCGGTCCGCTGGCGAAGCCCCACGCGTGCGCCTGGGAGAGCAGGAGGGCGAGGGCGGAGAGGGAGAGCGCGAGCAGCGCCGAGCCGGCGACGTCGAAGCGCTCCGTCGAGAAGGGCAGGGCGGGGACGGATCTCCACGCGATGAAGGCGGCCACGAGGGAGATCGGCACGTTCGGGAGGAAGATCCAGTGCCACGACAGCGCGTCGACGACGAAGCCGCCCACCGCCGGGCCGGCGGCGAGGCCGGCGCTCACGGCGAGGCCCACCGTCCCCAGGACCCGGCCCCGCTGGGTGGCCGGGTAGACGGCGGTGAGGATCGCGGGGCCCGCGGCGTTCATCAGCGCGCCGCCCACGCCCTGCACGACGCGGGCGAGGGAGAGCGGCAGCACCGCTCCCGAGAGGGCGCAGGCGCCGCTCGAGGCGCCGAAGACCAGGAGGCCGAAGGCGTAGATCCGCCGCGGCCCCAGCACGTCCACCAGCCGGCCCGCGTTGAGGAGCAGCGCCGACAGGGCGAGCAGGTAGGCGAGGACCACCCACTCGACCCGGCCGAGGTCGGTGTGGAACTCGCGCGCCATGGTCGGGAGCGCGATGTTCACGGCGCTCGCGTCCAGGGTGCTCATGAACGTGCCGATGGCGACGGCCGCGAAGGCGAGGTGCCGGCGGCCATGTCCCTCGAGGCTGGTGGGAGGTCGGGCGAGGATCGGTCTGGCTCCCTGGCGACCGGCGCCGGGCGATGGGCCGGGCCGCTGGTCATGGGATGTTCTTTGGCTCGACTCGGGGTATGGAAGGCGACGGCCGCTCCCGCGCCTTCAGAGGTCCCCGATGAGCGAAGTGAACCCGCTCCTGCAGAAGTACGGCAAGCCGTTTCCCAAGGGCACCGTCCTCTTTCGCGAGGGCGACGCGGGCGCCGAGATGTTCGTCGTCCACTCGGGGCGCATCCGGATCACCAAGCGGATCCGCGATCGGGAGGTCGTCCTCGCCTCCCTGGGGCCCGGCGAGCCGATCGGGGAGATGGCGATCCTCGCCAACGCCAGGCGGAGCGCCACCGCCGAGGTCGAGGAGGACGCCTGCCTGCTGGTGATCGACGCCCGCACCCTGGAGACGATGCTCCGCAGCGACCCCGAGATCGCGATCCGCATGCTGCGGAAGTTGGCGGGCCGCCTCGCGGAGACCAACGGCCAGCTCGAGCGCCAGATGCTCGGGGACGCCTCCAGCCGCATGGTCCACCTCCTGGCCGAGGAGGCCGAGATCCGCGGCCGCGTCGGGCCGGAGGGCGCGGTCGTCACCCTGACGACCGCCGAGATCGCGTCCCGCCTGGGCGTCGACCCGGAGGTGGTGGCGCGGGTGGTCGCGCGGATGGAGCGGGCCCGGATCTGCCGCCGCCTCCCCGCCGGCTTCCTGGTCCCCGAGCCGGGGAAGCTCCGCGAGTTCCTCGACTTTCTGGGGATGAACGAGCGGATCGGCCAGGCCGGCTGAGGGGGAGGGCGGGCGGGTCTTCGGCGAACGATCGAATGGCCGCCTTGACGCGTCGCGGATTGAAGACCGGGCCCGCGCGGTGTAAAGACGCCCGCCTATGGCATGGTTCCGGAAGGAAAAGCCCAAGGTCGCGCCGCCCCCCGGCGTCGATCCGAGAAACCGCGCGAGCCGCATGGAGGGCCTCTGGTCCAAGTGCGATGGCTGCGCGGAGATCCTCTATCGCCCCGACCTCGAGAAGGCATGGAACGTCTGCACGGCGTGCGGCCACCACGCGGCGCTGCCCGCGCGCCGCCGCCTGGACCTGGTCCTGGACGAGGGATCGTTCGTGGAGCACGACGTCGGCCTCTCGCCGAAGGATCCGCTCCAGTTCACCGACTCCAAGAAGTACCGGGATCGGGCCCGCCAGACCCACAAGGCCATCGGCGAGCGGGACGCCTTCATCAGCGGCGTCGGGACCATCGACGGCAGGCAGGTGTCCGTGGGTACCTTCAACTTCGCCTTCATGGGCGGCTCCATGGGCTCGGTGGTGGGCGAGAAGGTGACCCGCGTCTTCGAGCGCGCGATCGATCTGGGCTGTCCCGCCATCGTCTTCTCGTCGTCGGGCGGGGCCCGCATGCAGGAGGGGATCTTCTCCCTCATGCAGATGGCGAAGACCTCCGCGGCGATCGCGAGGTTCCGCGAGACCTCCCAGCCCTACATCAGCGTGATGCTCCACCCCACGACCGGCGGCGTCGCCGCGTCCTTCGCCTGGCTGGGCGACGTGATCCTCGCGGAGCCGAAGGCGCTCATCGGCTTCGCGGGGCCCCGGGTGATCGAGCAGACGATCCGCCAGAAGCTGCCCGAGGGCTTCCAGCGCTCGGAGTTCCTCCTCGAGCACGGGATGATCGACTGCATCGTCCACCGCCGCGACATGCGCGAGCGCCTGTCGCAGCTCATCTCGCTGATGGGCGAGTGACCCCGGCCGTGGCCGGGATCGAGTGCACGCGCTGCGGCGCCTGCTGCGTCGCGCCCGACATCGCCGCGCTCGACAAGCCGCTGGGTGTGCGTTGCGTCCACCTCACCGAAGACAACCTCTGCGCGGTCTACGACGACCGTCCTCCGATCTGCCGGGCCTACGCCGCCGACTCCCTCTGCCAGCGGATCGCGGCCCCCACCCTCGAGGAGCGGGTGGCGCGGTACCTGGACGAGTTCGGCCTCGCCGAGGAGGCCAGGGTGAGCGCCGGCGCGCGGTCCATGCGCGCCGCCCGCCTCGCGATCGTGCGGTGAGGAGGGGGACCTTCCCTTGATCGAGGAGATCCTCTCCCGGCTCCCGCAGAGCACCATCCGCATGGGCCTGGAGCGCATCGAGGGCGCCTGCGCCGCCCTCGGCGGGCCGCAGGGGAGGTACCCCTCCGCGATCGTGGCCGGCACCAACGGCAAGGGCTCCACCTGCGCCTTCCTCGCCGCCATCCTCGAGGCGGCCGGGCTGCGCGTCGGCCTCTACACGAGCCCGCACCTCGTCTCCTTCCGCGAGCGGATCCGGACCGGGGGCGAGCCGATCGATCCGGAGGCCCTCGAGCGCGCGGGCGGTCGCCTGCTCCGGGCGTGGCCGGCGCTGGGGCGGCCGGGCGATCCCGACGCCCTCACCTACTTCGAGGCCGCGACCGCGTTGGCGTTCGAGGCCTTCGCCGAGGCCCGCGTGGACGTCGCCATCCTCGAGGTGGGCCTGGGGGGGCGGCTGGACGCCACCAACGTCTCGGGGAAGCGGCTCGTCGCCGCCGCCGTGACCCGCGTCGGCCTCGATCACACCGAGTACCTGGGCGCGACCCTCGAGGCGGTGGCCTCGGAGAAGGCCCGGGTGGCCAGGGCCGGCGTGCCCCTGGTGATCGCGCCCCAGCGGCCGGCGGCCCTCGCCGCGATCCGCGCCCACGCCGATCGGATCGGCGCCCCCGTCGTCGAGGCGCCCCCCCTCGAAGGAGGCGAGGGCGGCCTCCGGTACCGCGGCCCCGGCGGGGCGTCGGGGGGCCTGCGCCTCGGGCTGCGTGGGATCCACCAGCGAGAGAACGCGGCCGTGGCGGTGGCCCTGGCGCGGGCGATCGGGGAGGCGCTCGCGCCGGGGCGGATCGAGGCGGCCATCCCCGTCGGGCTGGCGTCCGCCCGGTGGCCAGGCAGGCTCGAGGTCGTCGCCGAGGAGCCGCTCTTCGTCCTCGACGGCGCCCACAACCCGGACGGCGCCCTCGCCCTGGCCTCCTCGTTCGAGAGCGCCTGGCCGGGCGTGCGGCCCCGGCTCGTCTTCGGCGTCCTCGGCGACAAGGAGCGCCTCGCCATGATGCGCGCCCTGTTCCCGCTCGCGTCCGGCGTCCACCTCTGCGCACCGCCGAGCTCCCGGGCCGTGCCGCCCGCGCTGGTGGCGGACGAGGCGCGGCGCGCGGGGCTGGGCGGCGCCCCGATCGAGTGTCATCCGAGCGTCGAGGACGCCGTCGAGGCGGCGCGCGGGGCGGCGGGGCGGGGCGGCGCGGTGCTGATCTGCGGTTCGCTCTACCTGGTGGGCGCGGCCCGGGCGATGCTGCGCCCGTGACCCCCTGCCGGAGGTCGCCCCGGGGGCGAAGGAGCGACGGGGCCCGCCCGCGTGCCTAGATTCTCGCGAAGGAGCGAGAGGACTCATTTGCGGCATTTCGACGCGGTCACTCCGGCGGCGCTCACGGTCGACGACGTCGAGTTCAAGTCGCTGTACCGAAAGTCGGAGTACGAGGCGCAGACGGCCGACGGGTGGACCCTGGTGCTCACCCGGTACCAGCCCGTGCCGCGGCCGTTCGCCCAGCCGATCTTCGGCGAACCCCTCCTGCTGGTCCACGGCGCCTGCCAGAACCGCCACGCCTGGACGAGCGGCCAGTTCGTGAAGAACCTGCTCTTTTTCGGGGCCGACATCCACATCCTGGAGCTGCGCGGCCACGGGAAGAGCTCGGTCGAGCTGCAGCGCCTCCGCGCCGAGGCGTCGGGGCGGGATCCGCCCGCGGATCTCGACTGGGGCTGGGACATCGACAGCTACTTCCTCCACGATCTGCCGGCCGCGGTGGCGGCGGTGAAGTCGGTCACCAAGCGAGACCGGATCTTCTTCTGCGGCCACTCGATGGGGGGCATGCTCGGCTACGGCTACGCCGGGCTCCGCGACGACTTCGAGGGGCTGGTCACCATCGGCGCCTCCTCGGAGCTCGGCAAGGGCTTCCCGATCCTCAAGGCCATGGCCCTTGTGGAGCCGGGGCTCGCCCACGCGATCGATCTGGGGCTGGCGCTCGCGAACCTGCGGGATCGGATCCGCGGCCGGGTGGGGAGGGCCACCTCGCGGGCCCTCAGGCGCATCGGGGCGCGCGAGCTCTCGGCGTCGCTGGCGCCTCCCGAGGAGAGGGTGCCGCGCAGCTTCCGCTACCTCCCGGTGGACGAGTGGATCCGCTGGGTCGACACCGCGTTCACCAAGAAGAGCTACGAGCGGTTTCGCACCCTGTCCGCGTTCCTCACCATCCTGGCGAACCCGTCGCGGGCGACGTCGTCGGACGTGCGCTGGCTCATGCGCCACGGCGTGGAGCGCGAGCCGCGCAAGGTGATCGCAGAGTTCGCGAGGTGGATCCGCAACGGGGAGCTCGTCTGCTACCGCACCGGCTACGACTTCGCGCAAAACTTCTCGCGGATCTCCATCCCCATGGCGATCGTCTTCGGGGATCTCGACAAGCTCGCCTCGATGGAGAGCACGGCGGGGATCTACCGCGCGGCGCGTTCGGAGTACCTCCTGTGGCGGCCGGTGAAGGGCAACAGCCACCTGGAGCTCACCATGGGCCACGACATCCGGCAGATCTGCTACGACATCAAGAACCTGATCGACTTCGCGGTGAAGCACCGGGGGCGGCGGCCGTCGCTACCCCGGATCGAGGACGAGGGCGTGGCGCGGCGCTGACCCGCCCGCTCGAAGGGGACGCTTTCTCGCGTCCCTCTGTTAGCATCCGCGCGTGAGGTTTCCCCTGATCCTCGCCGCGTGGATGGCGGCGACCCCCGCGATCGCCGCGAAGCCTGCCGCCGCGTTGGGCCCGATCCGCGTCGAGGCGCGGGGTACGCGCACCGTGGTCGAACTCGAGGGCGCGGGCCCGACCGCCTTCACCACCTCGTTTCCCGAGCGCGGGCTGATCGTGGATCTCTTCGCCGCCGACCTGGGGGCGGGGTGCGCGCTCCCGGAGCCAGCCGGCGCCGTGGAGAGCGTCCGCTGCTCGAGGCGGGGCGGGGGCGTGCGGATCGAGGTGGCGCTGCGGGCGGAGGCGGAGGCACGCTTCGAGATCCGAGGGGGGACGCTGCGCATCGACTTCGGCCCGGGGCTCGATGCCGGCGCGGGGGCGGTCCCGGCGGCGGAGGCCGCGGCGCTGGCGAAGGCGGAAGAAGAGCGGAGGGCGGCGGAGGCCGCGGCACGGGCGGAGGCGGAAGCGCAGCCCATGGTCCTCGCCCGGGCGGGAGGCGGGCCGGACGCCCGGGCCCCCTCCTCGGCCGGCACCGGGGCGAGCGCTGCGGCGGGCGCAGGTCGGGGCGCGACGATCGCGGCGGCATCCGGCCGCCGGGCTCCGGCGCCTTCCACGTCCGCGACCGGGCCGGTCGACGTCAGCCACCTGGGCTTCCAGCCCACGCAGGGCGGCGCCCGGGTCTCCGTGCGCGTCGACGCCAGACCCCGGTGGAGGGTGGTGGAGAGGAGCGGCCTCGTCGTCCTGGAGATCCAGGGCGGACGCCTCCCGCGCCCCAACGACCGCCGCGCCATCGACGCGAGCTTCTTCGGGACGCCGGTGGGCCTGATCAAGCCGGTTGAGGACCGGCGAAGCGGCGCCGTCCGCATCGAGATCGCCCTGCGGCGCAAGGTCCCCTACACGGTCTCGGTGGGAGACGACGCGCTGGTCATCGAGTTCGCGGGCTGAGGGAGGGCCGCGGGAAAAGCCGGCCGATCGTCATTCCCCGGTGGCAAGGGCGCTCCGCCTCTGCTTGATTGACGCGCGTGCGTCCGGCGCCCGCCCTCCCTTTGCTCCTCCTCCTCTGCCTCGGCGCCGGGTCGGCCGCCCCCGACGTGGAGTCGGAGCTCCCCGGCGACCTCGACCCGGAGACCCCCGTCCACCTCTCCGCCGACGAGCTGGTGCGCGCGGCCGACGGCATCGTCGAGGCGAAGGGGAACGTGCGCATCTCCGCGGGGTCGCTCTTCCTCGGCGCCGACTCCATCCGCTTCGATCCCGACACCCAGAAGGCCGAGCTGCGCGGCTCGGTGACGCTGGTGGACGGCAAGTACGTCGCCCGGGCGTCGAGCGCCTCCGTCGATCTCCAGGCGCAGACCGGCGTGCTGACGGACGTCGCCCTCTTCCAGAAGATGTCGCCGCCGGACGTCGAGGCGCTGCTGGGCGTGCCCGATCCGATTGCGGTGCGCAAGACCGGCCGCAACGAGCTCGAGGTCCACGCCGACACGGTCGTCCGCCTGGGGGACGGGAGCTACACCGCGACCGCCCCCTCCGTCACCACCTGCGACTGCGGCGACCGCGCCCCCGACTGGCGGCTGGCCGCGTCGAGCGCCAGGCTCTCGCCGGAGGATCGACTGCGGCTCACCTGGCCGGTGCTCTACGCCAAGGACGTCCCCGTGCTGGCGTCGCCCTTCCTCTCCCTCCCGCTCACCAACGAGCGCAAGTCGGGCCTCCTCTTCGCCGTGCCCCACATCACGGGCCGCAGGGGGCCCTCCTACGAGCAGCCCGTCTACATCGTGCTGGGCCACTCCTACGACATGACCTTGAGCGCCGGGTACTACTTCGGCCACGCCACGCAGGTGACGAGCGAGAGCGGGCCCATGCAGGCGGAGGACGGCGAGCCGCGGGAGGAGGACGTCTTCCGGGGCCCGCGCGGATCCATCGAGTTCCGGTACGCGCCCCGGATCGGCACCGCAGGGCGGGCCTTCTTCTCCTACGGCTACGATCTCTCCAAGCGGGGCGGCCTGGTCCCCGGCGCCGATCCGAGCCGCTTCGGCATCCAGGTGGATCACGCCGACGACTGGGACGGCCACCTCTCCGACCGGCTCTCCCTCAACCTCGTCTCCGATCGGAACTACGTCCGCGACTTCGTCGACGACATCGTGCTGCGCGGCGAGCAGACCCTGCGCTCCACCGCGTGGATCGCCTGGCGGCAGGGGGCCGCGCTCGCCGAGGTGGACGGGATCGTCCAGCAGGATCTGCGGCCGGCGTTCGGCCCCGACGTCCCCGCGCCAACCGGCTTCGACGAGACCCTGCGGCTCTTCGGCGAGGGCGCGCGGAACACGTTCCAGCGGGTCCCGTCCGCGTCGGTGAACCTCGCGCGCCTGCAGGGACCGTTGGGATCGGGGCTCTCGCTCCACCTGGGCGTGGTCCGCTTCGAGCCCTGGACCACGGCGGGCTTCGGCGACCTCGGCGTCGACGGGCTGGGCCCGGGCGATCCCGGGTACCCCGGGCCGGATCGGGGCGAGGGCGACGGCCGCTTCGAGGACGGGGAGATCGCCACCGCCGACCGGCTCTCGATCCGCCCGACCCTCTCCCTGCCGATCGTGGTGGGTCGCTGGCTCTCCCTGACGCCGTTCGGGGGGTGGCGCGAGCAGCTCTACCGCTTCGGACAGGGGCAGGGCTCGGGGGCGGTGGGGTGGGCGATCGCGGGGGCCGCGGCCCACACCGAGATCGCGAGGCGGTTCTCCGGCGGCGCGCGGCACGCGTGGATCCCGCGGTTGGAGCTGCGCGCCCTCCTCCCCTCCCACGCCGACGATCCCCCCCGGACGATCTACGACGAGCGCGACATTCGGCCCCTGCGCACCACCACCCAGGCGCGGGCCAGCGTCGGGACCCAGCTCCACACGCCCGGGCCGGGGGGCGGCGTGCTCGCCTTCGAGGCGGAGGTCGCCCAGGACGCCACCCTCACGCCGGATCCCCGCATGGTGGAGACCATCGCAACGGCGTCGGTCTCGCTGTGGCCCTTCCGCCTGGGAGGCCTCGCCGTCTGGGATCCCGGGCGAGACGAACTCTCGGAGACGGCGGGGGAGGCGAGCGTCACCGATCTGCGCGGTGATCAGCTCCGCCTCAGCTACCGCAAGCTCGGGCCGGCCGGCTCCGCCCGGCTGCGGGCCGGCCCCGACGAGCTCTTTTCGGACCGCTTCGTCACCGAGGTGGAGCCGCCCATCGCCCTCGACGATCTGGAGCAGATCGGCGCGGGCGTCACCTTGGTGCCGATCCGGCGGCTCTCCCTCAGCTACGACTTCCTCCTCCTCCCCGACCTCGCCAGCGCGAAGCTCCTCCAGCAGCGGGCCTCCGTCGGCTACCGGTCGGGCTGCGATTGCTGGGCGGGTGCGCTCCACTTCGCCAAGCGGCGGCACGAGGGCATCGACTTCTGGGTTTCGTTCAACCTCGGCCGGATCTGACGCTTTGCGCCTGCGCTTCCCTTCCGCGACCACGCGACCGAGCTTGCTTGACGTCGGCGGCGGGACGGCCCTAGTTTGCGCGTCGCGTCAACGCGGCCGAGGCGGCCCGGAGGGAGCAGATGGCAGCGAAGATCCTGGTCAGCGACGACCTCTCGAACGAGGGCGTGGAGATCCTGCGGCGGGGCGGGTTGGAGGTCGACGTCCAGGTCGGCCTCCCCGCCGATGAGCTGAAGCGGATCATCGGGCGGTACGACGGCCTCGCCGTCCGCTCGGCCACGAAGGTGAACGCCGACCTCCTCGGCGCCGCCGAGCGGCTGAAGGTGGTGGGGCGCGCCGGGGTGGGCGTCGACAACGTCGACCTCCCCGCGGCCACCAAGCGCGGCGTCATCGTCATGAACACCCCCGGTGGATCCGCCGTGACGGTGGCCGAGCAGACCTTCGCGATGATGCTCGCCATGCTCCGCCACATCCCCGCCGCCACGGCGAGCGTCAAGGCGGGCAAGTGGGAGAAGAAGCGGTTCCAGGGCAGGGAGGCGGCGGGCAAGACCCTCGGCGTCATCGGCATCGGCAACATCGGCGGGATCGTGGTGCAGCGGGCCCGCGCCTTCGGCATGGAGGTCGTCGCCTACGACCCCTTCAGCTCGGCGGAGGCGGCGTCGCGGATCGGCGCGTCCCTCGTCACGCTCGACGAGCTGTGGGCGAGGTCCGACGTGATCTCGCTCCACGTGCCCCTCACCGAGCAGACGAGGCACCTCGTCAACGCCCAGACCCTCGCGAAGATGAAGCCCGGCTCCTACCTGGTGAACGCGGCCCGCGGCGGCGTCGTGGACGAGATGGCCCTGGCCGAGGCGCTGCGGAGCGGGCACCTCGCCGGCGCCGCCCTCGACGTGTTCGAGAAGGAGCCTCCGCCCGCGGACCATCCGCTCTTCGTCCTGGACAACTTCGTGTGCGCGCCGCACCTGGGCGCGTCGACCCAGGAGGCCCAGCAGATCGTGGCGGTGCAGCTCGCCGAGCAGATGGTGGCGTACTTCGCCGACGGCGTCATCCAGAACGCCGTGAACGTGCCGGCCGTCTCGAAGGAGCTCCTCGCGAGCCTGGGCCCCTGGCTCGAGCTCGCCAGCCGCGTCGGCGCCGTCGCCGGCCAGCTCGCGCCGGCCCGCGCCACCAAGGTCACCCTGGAGTTCGCCGGCGACATCACCCAGCACGGCACCAAGCCCCTCACCAACGAGGTGCTCAAGGGGATGCTGGCGTTCTTCACCCAGGATCCGGTGAACGTGGTGAACGCACAGGCCCTGGCCAAGGAGCGCGGCCTCTCCATCAGCGAGGTGAAGGTCGCCGAGAGCCCCGACTACGCCTCCACCATCGGCGTCCGGCTCGAGGGCTCCAGCGGCTCCATCGAGGTGGTCGGCTCGGTCCTCGGCAAGCACGACCTGCGCATCGTCCGGGTGGATCGCTTCGAGATCGACGCGGTGCCCGAGGGCCACCTCCTCGTCCTGCGCAACGAGGACGTCCCCAAGATCGTCGGCAAGGTCGGCACCATCCTCGGCGACGCCGGCGTGAACATCGGCCGCATCCATCTGTCGCGCGCCGGCAAGAGGGGCGAGGCCTTCTCGATGATCAACATCGACAGCCCCGTGTCCAAGCAGGTGCTCGCGGAGCTTCGGGCCGTCCCCCACGTGATCAGCGTCACGCCCATCGAGCTCTAGGAGGAGACCATGTCCCGCAAGCACAACTTCAACGCAGGGCCGTCCATCCTGCCGCTGCCCGCCCTGGAGGCGGCCGCGAAGGAGCTGGTCGACACCAAGGGCCTGGGCCTGTCGGTCCTCGAGATGAGCCACCGGTCGAGGGACTTCGAGGGGATCCTCGACCACGCCAGGCAGACCCTGCGGCGGCTGCTCTCGCTCCCGGACGACTGGGAGGTCCTCTTCCTCCAGGGCGGCGCGTCGCAGCAGTTCGCGATGGTGCCCATGAACCTGGGGAGCGGCGGCGCCTACGTCACCACGGGCGCGTGGTCGCAGAAGGCGCTCGCCGAGGCGAGGATCGTCGGCGAGGCCGCGGAGATCTGGACCGACGCGGAGCAGAACTTCCGCAGGGTGCCGCGCCCGGACGAGGAGCTCGTGGTCCCCGCCGGCGCGCCGTACCTCCACTACACCACCAACAACACGATCTTCGGCACCCAGTGGCACCACGTGCCGTCCGCGCCGGTGCCGCTCGTCGCCGACATGTCCAGCGACATCCTCTCCCGCGAGATCGACCTGAAGCCCTTCGGCCTCGTCTACGCGGGCGCCCAGAAGAACGCCGGCCCCTCCGGCGTGACCCTGGTGCTGGGGCGCCGGGAGATCCTCGAGAACTTCGCCGGCCCCGGCTGGGTGCCCAAGATCCTCCGCTACCAGACCCACGCGAAGGCGGGCTCGCTCTACAACACGCCGCCGACCTTCGGGATCTGGCTGTGCTCGCTGGTCTTCGACTGGATCGAGCGGGAGGGCGGCCTCGCCGAGATGGCCCGGCGCGCCGAGGCGAAGTCCGCGAGGCTCTACGACGTGATCGACCGGCGGCCGGACGTCTTCGTCGGGCACGCCGAGCGGAGCTCGCGGTCGAAGATGAACGTCACCTTCACCATGCGCTCGCCCGAGGTGGAGAAGCGCTTCCTGGAGGAGGCGAAGGCGAAGGGATGCATCGGCCTCTCGGGCCACCGCAGCGTGGGCGGCCTGCGGGCGTCGATCTACAACGCGCTGCCGATGGAGTCGGTGGAGGTGCTCGCCTCGGTGATGGAGCGCTTCGAGCCGTAGCGCGCGGCCGGGGATGCCTCCTCCCCCGGGAAGGCCGGCGGTCGGAGGGGAGCTCGCTCCACGGGGATGCGCCCGGCCGTACGGCGCGAGCGCCCCTTGTAATTGCCCGGCGGGGTAGTAGAGTGCGCGGCCCTTCGGGGGATGGTGGAGCGAAGGAATGCCCAACGTCGTGGTCGTCGGCGCCCAGTGGGGCGACGAGGGCAAGGGAAAGATCGTCGACCTCTTCACCGAGCACGTCTCGGTCGTGGTCCGCTTCCAGGGCGGCAACAACGCCGGCCACACCCTGGTGGTGGGCGGCGAGAAGACGATCCTCCACCTCATCCCCAGCGGGATCCTCCACCCCGGCAAGATCTGCGTCATCGGCGCCGGGGTGGTGGTCGACCCCGAGGTGCTCTGCCGCGAGATCGACTCCCTCGAGGCAAAGGGCCTCCTTGAGGAACCCGGCCGGCTCGTGCTCGCCGAGGGCGCCCACGTGATCATGCCGTGGCACAAGCGCATCGACGTCCTCCGCGAGGGCGCGATGGGCGAGGGAAAGATCGGCACCACCGGCCGGGGCATCGGCCCGACCTACGAGGACAAGGTCGCCCGCCGCGGCGTGCGGGTGTACGACCTCGTCCGCCCCGAGCGGCTGCGCGCCGCGGTGGAACGCTCCCTCCCGCTGGCCAACGAGGAGATCGTGCGCCTCGGCGGGCAGGCCATGACGGCGGACGAGGTGATCGACGCCTATGCCGGCGCCGCGAGCCGCCTCGCCCGCCACGTGCGCGACGCGTCCCTCTTCCTCCACGAGCAGATCGCCTCGGGGGCGAAGATCCTCTTCGAGGGGGCCCAGGGCACGCTCCTCGACGTGGACCACGGGACCTACCCCTTCGTCACCAGCAGCAACACCGTCGCCGGCAACGCGGCGGTGGGGACCGGCGTCGGCCCCACCTGCATCGACGAGGTGATCGGCATCACCAAGGCCTACACCACCCGGGTGGGGGCCGGGCCCTTCCCCACCGAACTGGAGGACGAGCTGGGCCAGCGGCTGCGGGATCAGGGCGGCGAGTACGGCGCCACCACGGGGCGGCCCCGCCGCTGCGGCTGGTTCGACGCCGTGGTGATCCGCTACGCCGGCCGGGTGAACGGCCTCGGCGGCCTGGCCCTCACCAAGATGGACGTCCTCACGGGCCTGCCCGAGGTGCGAATCGCCGTGGCCTACGAGTTGGACGGGGAGCGGATCGAGCACTTCCCCCGGGACGTGGATGCGCTGCGGCGGGTGAAGCCGATCTACGAGACGCTGCCGGGGTGGACGGAGGATCTGACGGGCTGCAGGCGGTACGAGGATCTGCCGGCGAACGCCCGCCGCTACGTGGAGCGGATCGAGCATCTGGGCCGGGTACCGGTGATGGTGGTGAGCGTCGGCGCGGACCGGGCGGAGACGATCCTTCGCCGCAACCCCTTCGCCGGCTGATCCCGCCCGGATTCGGGGCGCCGGCGGGCATGGAAACCAGGGCGCCGCGGTTCGTGGCCTTGAAGGAATCGCGGCGGGTTGTCGAGTTTCCGTCCTTGCCGCGGCGGTCCTTCCCGGCGTATAACGCCGTGCTCTTTTTTCGTGGGGGGACGTGTATCCTCCTCTAGGGGAGAACGAGTTGTTCAATATGATTCCTGCGCTCTTTGCAACCGCCGACGCGCCAGCAGCCGGACCCATGGGAGGCATCGTGGGGCTCCTGCCGATGGTCGCGATCTTCGCGGTCATGTACTTCCTCATGATTCGCCCGCAGCAGAAGCAGGCGAAGAAGCACCGGGAGTACCTCGCCTCGCTCAAGAAGGGCGACGAGGTGGTGACGAACTCCGGAATCTTCGGAAAGATCGAGGCCATCGAGGACTCGGTCGTCCGCCTGGAGATCGCCCGCGACGTCAAGATCCGGGTGCTGAAGACGCAGATCGCCGGGGCGCAGCCCGGGCAGGCCGAGACCGTGACGGCCGGCACGCCGGTCCCGGCGAAGAAAGACTAGACGCCGCTTCATGAATCGCCCGCCCGCGGCCGAGACGATCCGGGCGCGGGCGTACATCTGAGCGCGAGGTGCGCATGGAACGCAGTTGGTACGTGCGGCTCGGGATCGTGCTGGCGGTGGTGCTCGGCTCCGCCTACTTCCTGGTCCCGACGTTCGTCTACTTCTCCCTCCCTGCCGACGTCCGCAACGACAAGGACGCGTTCGAGGCCGCGCTCCCGGCATGGGCGCCCAAGAAGCGCATCAACCTGGGGCTCGATCTCCAGGGCGGCGTGCACCTCGTCCTCGGGGTCGATCTCGACAAGGCCGTGAAGGAGAAGGTCGCCCGGCGCGCGGACGAGCTGCGCAACTTCGCCGCCGAGAAGAAGCTCGCCTTCGAGTCGATCAAGGCCGACCGCGCCCGCGAGCAGATCGACGTGACCTTCGCGTCGGAGGCGGACGCGGACGCGTTCCGGGCCGCGGTGGCGGAGCCGTTCGGAGACATGCGGCGCAGCGGCAGCGGCACGACCGCCCGGTACGTCTTCGACGGCGAGTACATCAAGACCTTCCGGGAAGGCGCGATCGATCAGGCGCTACGCACCATCCGCAACCGCATCGACAAGTGGGGCGTCTCCGAGCCCACCATCGCCAAGCGCGGCTCGGACGGCATCCTCGTCCAGCTCCCGGGCTTCAAGGATCCCGAGAAGGCCAAGGATCTGCTCGGACGCACCGCCCAACTCGAGTTCCGGATCGTCGCCGACGACGAGGCCGCCGCGCAGATCGACGCGCTCGGCGCCCTCCCCGAGGGGATCACCCGGGGCAACGACGGGTACCAGCCCTACCTGCAGTCGAACGACCTCCTCGCGCTCCAGCGCTTCGTCGAGGACAAGGCGAACGAGGGTCTCTACATCGGCATCGCCCGGGTGGAGGAGCGCGACGCCGCGGGCATCCCCGGCCAGGTCCACTACCGGACCTACGTCCTCAACTCGGACGTGGCGGTCACCGGCGACAAGCTGACCGACGCCCGCGTGGCGGTCGATCAGTCCGGCCTGGGCGGCGGCAAGCCCTACGTCTCCCTCTCCTTCGACTCCGAGGGGGCGCGGCTCTTCGAGCAGGTCACCGGCGCCAACATCGGCAAGCGCCTCGCCATCGTCCTGGACGGCAACGTGGACTCCGCCCCGGTGATCCAGTCGAAGATCGCGGGCGGGAACGCCCAGATCACCCTGGGCGGCCAGAAGAACTACAACCAGCTCATCGAGGAGGCGACGGAGCTCTCGCTGGTGCTGCGCTCCGGCGCGCTCCCCGCGCCCGTGACCATCTTCGAGGAGCGGACCGTGGGCGCGAGCCTCGGGCCCGAGCTGATCCGCAGCGGCGCCACCGCCTCCGCCGTCGGCCTCGTGCTCGTGCTCCTCTTCATGGCCGTCTACTACAAGCGCACCGGGTTGGTCGCGAACGTGGCGCTCGTCCTCAACGGCGCCATCATCCTCGCCTGCCTCTCGATGGTCGGCGCGACCCTCACCCTGCCGGGCATCGCCGGCTTCATCCTCACCCTGGGGATCGCGGTCGACGCCAACGTGCTCATCAACGAGCGCATCCGGGAGGAGCTGCGCAACGGCCGCAAGCCGAAGGCCGCGGTGCACGAGGGGTACGCCAGGGCGTTCACCACCATCTTCGACTCGAACCTCACCTCGGTGATCGCCGGCTTCGTGCTCATGCAGTACGGCACCGGCCCCATCCGAGGCTTCGCCATCACGATGATCATCGGCCTGCTCGCCTCGATGTTCACCGCGATCGTCGTCACGCGGCTCATCACCGATCGCGCCATCCGCGGCCGCCCGGGGGAGGCGATCTCGATCTGACGGTCGAGCGGTCCGCCCCCCGGCCTTCGGGCCTTCCGGGGGGCGGAGGAGAGACACCATGGAACTCATCAGACCGGGGACGAACTTCGACTTCCTGGGCAAGCGCCGGACGGCGATCACCATCTCGGTGGCCGTCATCGTCGCGGTGCTCGCGCTCCTTCCGTTTCGGATCAACTTCGGCGTGGACTTCGCCGGCGGCACCGAGATCGAGGTGAAGTTCTCCGAGGCCGTCGAGGGCAAGGACGTCCGCGAGCGGATCGAGGAGGCCGGCTTCCACGACGCCAGCGTCCAGCAGATCGGCGCCGTCGAGGAGAACAGCTTCCTCGTCCGCGTCTCGCGGGTGTCCATCCTCACCGCCGAGCAGACGGAGATCTTCCGCCGGACGCTGGAGGAGAAGCTCGGCGAGTACGGGGTGGTCTCGATCGAGTTCGACGAACACGTGGCCGATCGAGTCGACGTGCAGACCGAGAGGGCGGTCCCCCTGGAGGTCTTCCGGGACGCCGCCGGCGTCGCGGGCGTGCAGCTCGCCCACGGGGAGGAGGCGGTGCGCGACCTGACCCGCGCGGGCCAGCCTGCCTACCAGCTCCTCACCCAGGGCCTCTCCGACAAGGTCTCCGAGTCGCTCCACGCCGCCTTCGGCGAGGAGAACGTGGACGTCCGCCGCGTCGAGTACGTCGGCCCCCAGGTGGGGCAGCAGCTTCGCAACCGCGGCATCATGGCGGTGCTGCTGTCGATGGTGGCGATCCTCATCTACATCGCCTTCCGGTTCGACGTGCGATTCGCGCCGGGCGCCGTCGTCGCCCTCGTGCACGACATCGCCATCGTCCTCGGCTATTGGGTCGTCACCGGGCGCGAGTTCAACCTCACCTCCATCGCGGTGCTCCTCACCGCCATCGGCTACTCGGTGAACGACACCATCGTCGTCTTCGACCGGGTGCGAGAGGTCCTCGCCCGCAAGAACGGCAAGTCGCTGCTCGAGAACATCAACATCGCCACCAACGAGGCCCTCGGGCGCACCGTCATCACCTCTCTGGTCACCGCGCTCTCCCTCCTCGGCTTGATGATCTTCACCTCGGGCTCACTCTTCGACTTCGCGGTGGCCATGCTCATCGGCATCATCGCCGGCACCTACTCCTCCGTCTTCATCGCGGGCCCCGTGGCCCTCAGCGTGGAGCACTGGATGGAGAAGCGCGAGGCGCAGAAGAAGGCCCTCGCCGCCGCCACCGCCAAGCAGGCCCCCAAGCGCGCGGCCCACGCCGACTGATCGCCCGCCCGGCGCACCCCGCGCACGCGGCGGGCCACGAAGGCCGCGAAGGACGAGCGCCACGCTCGCCCCTCGCGGCCTTCGTCGTCTCGGGCGCCGCGCCCCGCCGGCGCCCGCGTCCCCTTGCCCGGCCGCAGCGGGGCGGCACGCCGCACCTCGCCGCGCTGCCATCCCGTGCCGCTGCGCCCGGCCGAACGACGCCGCGCCCCCTGCACTCCCTCGCCGGTGGAGAACCACGCCTTCCGAGCCTCCAGACGGCTTTCCTCGTCGATTCGGAGTCGGCGCTGCTGCGGGCGGAGGTGCGCGTCGAGCTCGTGGACGGCACCTCCTTCCGCGATCGCCTCGTCGACGTCGTGACGAAGGAGGGGCGCGACCGCGCCGCCTTCGCCCGGCACGAGCCCGTCCTCGTCACGGAGATCGCGGCGGTGGAGCGGGAGCCCGTACGGCCGGGCCGAAGGCGGACGCCTCGCGGCGGGCGGCGCCATCGGTCGATCGTCCGATTCCGGACGCCTGGATGCGCCTCGTCGCGTAGGATGCGCCCGTGCGCTGGGAGCTGTTGCCGGAAGAGCCGGGCGCCGCGGCGCTCGCGGCTGCCGTCGGATGCCACGAGATCGTGGCGCAGATCCTGTGGCGGCGAGGGATCCGCTCGGAGGAGGAGGCGGATCGCTTCCTGCGCCCCCGCCTCGCCGACCTCCCGGATCCCGCGCTCCTCACCGGGATCGAGCCGGCGGTGGCGCGGATCGTCCGGGCGATCGAGGCGGGGGAGCGCATCACCGCGTACGGCGACTACGACGTCGACGGCGTCACCTCGACCACGCTCCTGGTCTCCTTCCTGCGGGCCTGCGGCGCCGACGTGGACTACTACGTGCCCCACCGCCTCGGCGAGGGGTACGGCCTGAACCTGGACGCGGTGGCGACCCTCGCCGCGCGGGGCACGCGGCTGCTGGTGACGCTGGACTGCGGCGTGACGGCAGTGGCGGAGGTGGACGAGGCGATCCGCCGGGGCGTGGACGTGGTGGTGGTGGATCACCACACCACCCCCGCCGAGCTCCCCCGGGCCGCCGCGATCCTGAACCCCTGGCAGCCCGGCTGCGCCTATCCCACCCGGCACCTCTGCGCCGTCGGCGTGACCTTCCTCCTCTGCGCGGCGCTGCGGCGCGCGCTCCGCGAGCGGGGGAGGTTCGCGGGCCGGGCGGAGCCGAACCTGAGGAGCTTCCTCGACCTGGTGGCCCTCGGGACGATCGCCGACGTGGTGCCGCTCACCGAGGCGAACCGGCTACTGGTGCGGGAGGGACTCCAGGTCCTCGCCACCTCACGGCGCCCCGGGATCCGCGCCCTCAAGCGCGTGGCGGGGATGGCGGAGGACGGCGCCGTCTCCGCCGGGCAGGTGGGCTTCCGCCTCGGCCCCCGCATCAACGCCGCCGGGCGGCTCGACGACGCCGGGCGCGCGGTGGAGCTGCTCATCTGCGACGATCCGCTGCGGGCGGAGCGCCTGGCCAGGGAGCTGGACGCGGCGAACGCCGAGCGCCAGTCCATCGAGAGGCAGATCCTCGACGAGGCGCTCGCCCAGGCGAAGGAGCAGGGGCCGGCCCCGGGGCTCGTCCTCGCCCGGGAGGGGTGGCATCCGGGGGTGGTGGGGATCGTCGCCTCCCGGATCGTCTCGCGGCTCCATCGACCGGCGGTGGTGATCGGCATCGATCCCGCCACCGGGGTGGGGAAGGGGAGCGGCCGCTCCATCGCCTCCTTCGACCTCTTCGGCGCGCTCCAGGCCTGCAGCGAGCACTTCGTGCGGTTCGGCGGCCACCGCCTGGCCGCCGGCGTCACCATCGAGCGGGAGGCGATCGATCCGTTCCGGCAGGCCTTCGCGCGGGTGGCGGAGGCGCAGCTCGCCGGCCAGGATCTCTCGCCCACCCTGCGGATCGACGCCCTGGTGGATCTCGACTCGCTCACCGAGCGGCTCTGCGAGGAGCTGGAGCGGCTCACCCCCTTCGGCGCCGGGAACCCCGAGCCCGTCTTCGGCCTGCGGCGCGTGCGCGCGAGCGGCCGGATCGTGGGGCGCTCCGCGACGAGCGCCGGCCACCTCAAGCTCCGCCTCGAGCGCGCCCCCCTGGTCGACGCC
This sequence comes from Vulgatibacter sp., assembly GCA_035565615.1. Taxonomy (GTDB): domain Bacteria; phylum Myxococcota; class Myxococcia; order Myxococcales; family Vulgatibacteraceae; genus Vulgatibacter. Next base: position 21,321 of record DATMSB010000043.1, read on the forward strand.
ATCGGCTTCGGCCTGGCCGACGAGCTACCGCGCCTGGAGGGCGCCGTGGATCTCGGGTTCACCTTGGGGTTCGACGAGTTTCGGGGCGTCCGGCGGGTGCAGCTCGGGGTGAAGTCGGTGCGGACCGCCGACTCGTAGGCGCGTCGGCGGCTAAGGCATCCAGGTGACGCCGCCGAGGAAGGACTCCTCCATGGCGCCGGAGCGCGGATCGACCCGCACCGCCGCGTAGCCGTCGACGAACACCCCTTCGAAGAGCTCCACCGTGGCGATGGGGACGCGGGCCGAGCCCAGGCGGAGCACCGAGCCCAGCTCGATCTCCGCGTCCCGCGGCGTCCACCTGCCGCCGTCCCCGCCCGCAGCAGGACCTCCCGCCTCCGGGAGATCCCAGCCGCCAGTCCAGCTCCAGCGCGAGCGAGGAGAGCTGCAGGCGATCGGTGAGGCCCACCCGCACGTCGGCGAAGCCGCCGAGCCCGGCCTCGGCCGATCCGGTGTACCGCGCGCCCCGCTGATCATCCGCCCCATCGCCGCCTGGAGCGCCCAGTCGCCCCCCGGCAGCGACGATGGCGCCGCCACCGGGTGGTGGGTGAAGAAGGAGCCTCCAATGAGCTCCGACTCGTGGGCGTCGCCGTGGCCCGAGCTCGCCGCGAGGAGCGCCGATCCCCTCCGCGAGCCGGTGGTCGAGGGCGGCGAGGATCTCCGCGGGGCTGGCCTCCAGGAGGAGGTCGACCCCTTCGGCCGGGAAGTCCGCCACCTCCACGAGGGTCGCGGCGAAGGAGGCGGCGTCGCGGCCAGCTCCCAGGAGCCCGGCAGGAGCACCTCGGCGCCTTCCGCCTCCCCCGCTGCGCCACAGGCGCAGGAAGGTCTCCTGCGCCACGCCCTGGGCTTCGTCCCGATCGGCGAGCATGCGGGAGCACTTCGCCCGGATCATGGGGAAGTACCTTCGGTAGGCTTCGTTGAAGGTCCGTTCCGCCAAGGGAATCCCGTCGAGATCGATCGCCGGATGGGACGGTCGGGCGGCTGATAAGCGGACAGCCTACCCGGATTCCCGTCCCGCGGCTCGACCGGGGGATCCCTGCGGGCCAGCGCCCCGCGGGACGCTCAGGCCATGCCCCAGCGGACCTTGCCGCTGGAGAGGAGCGCGCCCACGCGGGCGAGCTCGTGGAGGCGGATCCGCTCTGCCTCGTGCTGGAACGAGGCTTTGCAGCCCTCGCCGCAGAAGTAGTACCTGCGCTTCTTGTACTCGACGCTGACGACGGCAGCGCCGGCGTCGATCTTCCTCCCGCACACAGGATCGTAGAGCATCGCCGTCCCCTTGCCGCCGCCGTCCATCTCGACCTCTCCCTTGCAGGTTGGTTCGCTGCGCTCCGCTCTCCCCGCTCCTCTCGTCAGCGGCGCCCCGGCGCCGGTTGGGGCCCCCACCCCTCTCCCTGCCGATCGGATCTGCAACTGCAGGGCCAACGGAGAATCGCCGGCCCGGACTGCCCTGGAGCCCGATGGGAAACGGGCTTCCGTACCAGCTTGCCGGCCGCGTCGCGAACGGGGCTGTCGTTTCTACAATCGGCCACCCGACGGATGGCGCCGGCCGCGAGCAGGTATCTCAGAAGCCACCCCGGTCGTACTCGGACATCCCGACGCCGGCCTCCGCCCGGGCCGATTCGCGATCCTCGGCGGGGAACGCCGGGGGCCCATACACGTTGAAGAGCGTCGCCGACCGCCTGCCCAGAACGCGAAGCGAGTAGGTGGTGGACGCCGGGATCACCGCGCCCTCGCCGGCGCGCAGCTCGCGCTTGTCGTCGCCGACGGTGAGCTCGATCCGCCCCTCGACCAGGTACACGATCTGATCGCTCGCGGTGTTCGCCTCCGTGCTGCTCGCCGTCCCGTTGGGCGGCAGCGTCATCATCGTGATCTGCGTGCGGTCGGTGGTGCGCAGGATCTTGAAGCGCTCGCCCTTCTCGTGGTGCACGTCGAAGTGGATCATCCCTTCCCCCCTCTTTCCCGCTCCTCGGCCGACGAGGGTCCGAGCCGCGCCCTCTCGCCTGTGCAGAAGCTAGCCATCTCGCAGGCCGGCTGACCGCCGGCGCCGGGCCTTCAGCGCGGCGAACCGTCCGGGGCGCTCCTTCGGGGAGGTCAGAAGGCGACGCCGAGCCCGAGGGTGAGCGCGAGCTCCTCCAGGTATCCGCGGTGGAAGCGGAGGAGCTCGAGGCGGCCGGTGATGCCTTCGCCGTCGCTGGAGAGCCAGGCGGCACCCACGCCGGCGCCATAGCCGGCGCCCCACTGCAGGCTGTCGACCCGGGCGTCGATCCTTTCGGCGCCGTCCTTCAGCCCCGCCGGATCCGCCACCTCGACGCGCACGTGGTTCCAGGTGGCGGCGGGGCCGGCGGCCACGTAGGGCACCACCCGAAACGCCGACGCCGCCTCGCCGAGCCGGAAGCCGAGGCGCGCGCCCAGGTAGAACGAGTCGAGGCGGCTCTCCACCACGAGCGCGGTGGTGCCCTCGGAGTCCGAGCGGGAGGTCCACTGCAGCTCGGGCTGGAAGGTGAGCCGGGTGTCTTCGAGGCCGACGCGCTCCGTGAGGTTCCACCCGACGCGCAGACCCCACGCCGTCCTTCGCACGAAGGGGCTGCCCTGCGGATCGTCCTCGTAGAGCCCGGCGAGGATCCCCTCCACCGACAGGCCCACCCCGCGGGACGCGCGGTCCGCCGACCTTCGCTCCCGGGGCGGGGCGTCGCCGGGGATCGCGCCCTCGAGGGCGGCGGCGCCGATCGGCGCGGCGAGGGCGAACAGAAGCAGGGCCGCCCGGATCATCGGCACTCTCCCCCTGCGGCGACGCCGTCGCAGCGCCCGTCCAGCTCGTCCGCTTGCAGCGAGAACCGATCCATCAGCACCGAGCAGAGGGCGGTCCGGGTGGGCGTGTCGGGGGCGCCCGCCACGATGGCGCGGGCGATCGCGGCGAAGGTCCCAAAGGTCGAGCCGTCGGGATCCCGGGCCACCAGGTCGGCGAGGCTGCCCGCGCCGACCGCCCGGTAGGAGGCGAGGAGCGCGTCCATCACCCGATCGAAGTCCGTGCCCGGGAGATTGCCGGCCCGGTGGAGGGCCGACGCCCACATGGTCCCGATCTGGTACTTGCGCGCGTCCCAGTACGGGCCGCGCAGGTGCGCCGCCTTCTCCCAGAGCTCCTCGACGAACGCCTGCTGCGAGTAGCAGTGTTGGTCCGGGACGAAGTCGAGGTCGCGGAGGCGCGCCTCCACCTCGTCGATGGAGCGCTCCACGAAGTGGAGGTCGCCCGTCACCGCCATCGCCCAGGCGTCGGCGAAGCCCTCCTCCACGCTCTCGATCATCCCGAGGCCCGCGGATCCCCAGCGGTCGGGGTAGTCGGGGAGCCACGAGCCGTCGTGCACCAGCGCGTTGAAGATCCCGTGGCCGTACTCGTGGGCGATCACGCCCTGGTTCACGGCAAGGGGGATCCCCTGCAGGGCGTGGAACGGGAAGACGAGGAAGCTGCGCAGCGGGGCGAACCACGCCGCGTTGTCGGCGGCGTACCCGTCCGAGCGACCGACGACGAACTCCGGGAAATAGTAGAAGCTCACCCCTCGCAGGCGATCGGTCGACATCCCGCGGGCCAGCGCGTAGGTGCGGGCGACCTCGAAGTTGTAGTAGGCGGTGGCCAGGCTCAGCGAGTGGAAGTCGGAGGGGTAGAGGACGCCGTCCACGTCGAGGAACTGCGCCTCCACGTCGCCGCCGGGATCCGCCAGGACGGCCCTCCGGAACTGCGCCTCCGTCTCGACGCCCATGAGGCGGCTGGCCTCGAGGCGGATCTTCGCCGCGCCGATGGGCCGCGCCGCCTCCCCCCGAAGCGCCGTGACGTCCTCCAGCGTCCGGACCTCGACCACGCGCAGGTCGTAGGAGCCCGCCGACGGCTCCCACTGGAGCACCGCCATGCGGACCGGATCGCCTTCGGGGGCGCAGGAAGCGAGGCAGGCCAGCAGCGGGAGGGCAAGGAATCGCTTGCAACGCACGGAGCAGAACCGTAGCACGCTTTTGCACCGCGATCGGTCGTCCGGGGGAAGGCGTCTCGACTCCCCCGGACGCGCCCCCGAGGTATCCTCGCATTTCGAGGAGAGCGGTCTTTCTGGAAGAGGTGTCCCCCGTGTCCTTCCTCAGGCAGCACAAGCGAACCCATGGCTGCGGCGATCTCCGCGGCGCCGACGTCGGCCGGCAGGTCGTCCTCTACGGCTGGGTCCACAACCGCCGCGACCACGGCGGCGCGGTCTTCATCGACCTGCGCGACCGGGGCGGCCTCACCCAGGTGGTCTTCGAGCCCAACGTGGACGCCGAGGCCCATCGGCTCGCGGGGGACCTGCGGGGCGAGTACGTGATCGGCGTGTGCGGAAAGGTGGTGTCCCGGGGCGCCAACGCGAACCCGAAGATGCCCACCGGGGAGATCGAGGTCCACGCGACCGCCCTCGAGATCTTCAACCGCGCGACGACGCCGCCCTTCCTGATCGAGGACGAGATCGACACCCACGAGGAGCTCCGCCTCGAGTACCGCTACCTGGACCTGCGTCGGCCGAAGGTGCAGCAGACCTTCCTCACCCGGCACCGCATCAACCAGGCCACGCGCAACTTCCTGACGCAGCGGGGCTTCGTGGAGCTGGAGACGCCGTTCATGGGGCGCTACACCCCCGGCGGCGCGCGCAACTTCCTGGTCCCCTCGCGGCTCAGCCCCGGGCGATTCTACGGCCTCGCCGAGAGCCCGCAGCTCTACAAGCAGCTCTACATGGTGGCGGGCTTCGATCGGTACTTCCAGATCGTCAAGTGCTTCCGCGACGAGGACCTGCGCGGCGACCGCCAGCCCGAGTTCACCCAGATCGACCTCGAGATGTCCTTCGCGACCCAGGAGGACGTGCAGGAGGTGGCCGAGGGGCTGTTCTCCGTGATCTTCGAGGCGGCGCTCGGCGTGAAGATCGCCACGCCCTTCCCGAAGATGACCTACGACGACGCCATGGATCGGTTCGGCGTCGACAAGCCCGACACCCGCTTCGGCCTCGAGCTCACCGACGTGACGGCGATCGTCCGCGAGGCGGGGGGCGGCGGCGTCCCCCTCTTCGCCGAGGCGGTGGGCAAGGGCGGGATCGTCAAGCTGCTGCGCCTCCCCGGCGGCGGGGGGATGAGCCGCACCGAGATCGACAAGCTCGAGGACGTAGCCAGGAGCTTCGGCGCCAGGGGGCTCGCCCGGGCCAAGGTTGCCGCGGGAGGAGAGTGGACGCAGTCGCCGCTCACCAAGTCGATCGAGGGAGCGCTGCGCGAGAGGATCAACGAGGTGGCAGGGGCCCGGGAGGGCGACGTCCTCCTCTTCCAGTTCGGCAACGCCAAGCAGGTCAACGGCGTGCTCGGCCAGATGCGCGTGCAGCTCGGTCGCCGCCTGGACCTCGTCCCGGCGGGCCGGCACGACCTTCTCTGGGTCGTCGACTTCCCCCTCTTCGAGTACTCGGAGGAGCACGGCCGCCACGTCGCCGCGCACCACCCGTTCACCGCGCCGAGACCAGAGGACGTCCAGCACCTCCTCACCGATCCGGGGCGGGTCCGGTCGCAGGCCTACGACCTGGTGGTCGACGGCAACGAGGTCGGCGGCGGCTCCATCCGCATCCACGACTCGGCGGTGCAGGCCAAGGTCTTCGAGGCCCTCGGCATCGACGCCGAGGAGCAGCGCAACAAGTTCGGCTTCCTCCTGGACGCCCTCGCGTACGGGGCGCCCCCCCACGGCGGCATCGCGGTCGGCATGGACCGGCTGGCGATGATCCTCACCGGCGCCGAGTCGATCCGCGACGTGATCCCCTTCCCCAAGACCCAGAAGGGGACGGATCTGATGACCGGCGCGCCCGGCGACGTGACCGACGAGCAGCTCCGCGAGCTGCACGTGCGGGTGATCCGGCCGGGCTGAGCGCGAGCGGGCCAGGCGACCTGCCCTGCGTGCCCCTGCGCGGCGGTGCATCCGGCCACAGCCCGGGTGATTCCGCCGGGCCGATCGCGGGTCGGCCACGCGACCGGCCCTGCGGTCCGCAGCGGCGGCGCACCCGGCCGCGGCTCGGGTGATCCGCCGGGTTGGCCCCCGACGGCGGCAGGGCCCCACGGCGGCGCATCCTTCCCCCGGGGGGCTTATGCTAGGCGGGTGTACGACCTCATCGTCATCGGCGGCGGCGTAAACGGCACCGGGATCGCCCGCGACGCCGCCATGCGGGGCTACCGCACGCTGCTGGTCGAGAAGCGCGACTTCGCCGCCGGATCCTCCGGGGCGAACTCGGGGATGATCCACGGCGGCGTCCGCTACCTCCGGTACGACAAGAAGGTCACCGAGCTCGCCTGCATCGACTCGGGCTACATCCAGCGGATCGCCCGGCACCTCCTCTTCCGGATCCCCTTCCTCTTCCCGGTGCGGGCGAAGGATCCGGCGTCGCCGACGCTGCGGGAGCGCCTGCTGCGCTACGGCGTCGAGACCTACCTGGGCACCTACGACAAGTACCAGCCCGCCAAGGGCGGCAAGCCCAGCGTCGTCCTCTCCGCCGAGGAGGCGTACCGGCTGGAGCCCTCCCTCGCCCGGGACCTCGCCGGCGCGGTCAGCTTCGACGAGTGGGGGATCGATCCCTTTCGGCTGTGTACGGCGAACGCACTCTCCGCGAAGCGGCACGGCGCCGACCTCATGGTGGGCACGAGGGTGGTGGCGCTCCTTCGCGAGCCGGACGGTGCGGTGAGCGGGATCGTCGCCACCGACGCCAGCGGAGAGACCAGGACCCATGAGGGCCGGGTGGTCTTCAACGCTTGCGGCCCCTGGGCGCCCCGGGTGGCCGCGCTGGCGGGCGCCGAGGTGAAGATGAGGCCCGGCAAGGGCGTGCACCTCACCCTCGACCGGCGGGTCTCGAACTACGGGGTGATCTGCCTCGCCGCGGACGGCCGCGACGTCTTCGTTATGCCCCACGAGCAGACCGCGCTCATCGGCACCACCGACGACGACTTCTACGGCGATCCCGACGACCTGCGGGTGGTCGAGGACGAGGTGAAGTACCTGTGGGAGGCGGCGGTGCGCAGCCTCCCCGCGGTGGCGCAGGCACGGGTGATGCGGGCCTGGGCGGGCGTGCGGCCCACGGTGTGGGAGTGGGGCAAGACCGAGGACGCGCTCAGCCGGGAGCACGAGATCCTCGATCATGCGAAGGACGGCGCCCCCGGCCTCCTCACCATGATCGGCGGGAAGCTCGCCTCGTACCGGATCATGGCCGAGGAGGCGGTGGACGCGGTCGAGCGCGTGCTCGGCGAGGAGCACCGCGCCTGCCGCACCCACCTGGAGCCGCTCCCCGGCGGCGAGGGCCTCCCGGACGCGGAGGAGCTCGCCGCCGCGCACCGCTTGCCGGAGCCCACGGTCGCCCGGATT
>DATMSB010000044.1:0-40128 GCA_035565615.1 Vulgatibacter sp.
CTGCCTTGCCGAAAGGCGCGATCGTGCGCGCGCACCGTGAAGGTGAAGGTGCGCTCGGCCTCCCCGAGGAGCAGGTCCGCCGAGACGGCGCCCTTGATGGCGCCGTTCGCGTCGAGCGAGAGGCCCCCGGGCAGGACGCTCTCGTCCACGAGCGCCCACGACGGCTTGCCGTCGCCTCCCTTGGCGACGAGCTGCGCGTGGTAATCCGCGTCGGCCACCGCGTCGGGCAGCGTGGTCGTGACGATCGAGAGCGATCGATCGGGGGCGACCGAGACGCGCAGGCCGCATTCCCGCCTCTGCTTCTCCTCGTCCTCGACCTGCACCCACCAGTCGAAGCCGCCGGCCTCCTGCGGTGTGCCCGAGACGTTGCCCCCGGCCAGCAGCGCGAGGCCCGGGGGCGGGAGCCCGTCGCGGTTCAGGGGCTCGGGCGAGAGGTCGTCGGCCAGGCGGACCGAGCGCACGGTCGACCAGCGGTACGGCGGCTCGCCGCCGGTGGCGCCGAGGGAGACGCCCGCGACGGCCGACCCCTGGGTGAATCGCACTTCCGCGAAGTCCGCGCACGCGAGCTCGGTCCGCGGCAGGACCTTCAGGCTGAACGCCTTGGCGTCGGTCCGATCGTCTGCGTCCTTCACGCCCACCTCGAAGGTTCCCTCCCAGGTGCCCGCTGGCATCCCGGTGATCCTGCCGTTGGTGCCGAGGCTGAGGCCCTCCGGCAGCTCGCCCTCCTCGAGGGTCCACCGCAGCGGCGCCCTCCCGCCGGCGGCGGCGAGGTTCACGCTGTAGGCCTTGCCCACCGTCGCGGCAGGGAGCGAGCCCGTGGTGATCCGAAAGCGCGGCAGCACGGTGAGCGAGAGGTCGACACGGCTGCGGAGCCCGATCGAGGCGACCTCGAGCGAGAAGGAGAAGGTCCCGGTGCTCCGGGGCGTGCCCTCGAGCACGGCGGCGCCTTCGTCCTCGGTGAGCTCGATCCCCGGCGGGAGGCGAGAGCCCGTCGCGAGCGACCAGGCGTAGGTCCCGTCGCCGCCGCGGGCGGTGATCCGGGCCGACCACGGCGTCCCCTCCACCGCGTCGGGCAGGTCCGGCGCCAGCGCCTCGAGGGCCGGGCCGACGGTGAACGGATCGGACACCAGCGCGTCGTTCTTGCGCCGCGCATCCTCGATGGTCTCGGCGGGATCGAGCGAGACGCCGACGTAGTACACCCCGGGGACGACGCCGTTCGGGAGCGGGTGGGTCGCGCTCAGCGGCGCGCTCGTCCGGGCGAGGAGATCGATCGTCCCGGAGTCGAGGAGCCAGGTCGTCCCGGAGGCGAGATCGGGCGACGTCCCCAGGATGACCTCGTAAGGCACGGCGGCGGCATCCAGCGTGCCGAGGTTGTGGGCTTTCCACTGGATCGCGAGCGGTCCCTCGACCTCGATCCGCGCCGGGGTGGTGAGGCCGCGCGCCGCCACGTCCGCCACGGGATCGGTGACGAGGACGGGGCCGAAGACGCCGGGCATGATCTCCGCGCCGTAGGAAACCTCGACGAAGATCCACCACTCTCCGTGTGCCAGATCCTCCGGGAGCGCCGAGGTGGCATCGAAGATCTTCGCGTCCCCGGGCGGCACGTCGACCACGGGCTGATCGGGGCCGAGCTCCATGGGCGTGGAGATCGGCTCGGGCTCCTCCTCGGGATCGGGCTCGGGCGTGGGCTCCGGCTCCCAGGTCGACGGATCGAAGTCGGGCGTGGGTGCGAGCCAGAACCGGGCGGTGACGCCCGACGCGATCGCGCCGCCAAGGTTCTCCACCTTCGCGATCACGCCCAGGTCCAAGCCCGGCGCGCCGATGTCGTCGCCGCCGAACGAGGCGATCCGCGGCGACGGCCCCGCGCTGTAGACGATCGCCGTCTGGGCCGGAAAGTCCGCGGCGGTGCACGCCGCGTCGCAGTCCTCGCCGGTCGCGGAGATGCCGGGCGTTCCGTCCTTGCCGTCGGCGCTCTCGATCCCCATCGCGGCGGAGAACTCGATCCCGGTGCCGGCCGCCACGTCGCCGTAGCGTACCTCGATGGTGCTCGAGCCTTCGAAGAGCCAGAGCTGCGCGTCGAACCAGGCGCCGCTCGATCCGTACTTGCGGCACTTGGTCCACTGCACCACGAAGGATCGGTTCGGCGCGGCGCCGAGCTCCTGGGTGAGCACGGGCCCGCTCTGGAGACCGGCGAAGGAGCTGTCGCAAGCGATCTGATCCCACCACACCGCCACGAAGCCGTGGGGAGGCGTCGCACCGGGGATCGGCCGAGGGGTCGAGGACGTCGCGTGGTGGGCGGTGCCGAAGGTCACGATGCCGTTGGCGCCGACGAAGGCCTCGGTCTCGGCCTGCCCGAAGAACCACACGGGGAACGGCAGGGTGATCTGCCGCTCGAGGACGCCGCCGTCGCCGAAGGGATGGCCGCCGCTCAGGCTCCGCACCGGCTGTCCACCGGGCAGGGGCAGCTCCTGGTACGCGATCGGCCGGCTCGAAGCGGCGTAGGTCGGCTCGGCGGCCGTCGCCGCGCGGGGCACAGCCGCGCCGGCCAGGCAGACCAGCGCGGACACGTACGCCATCCGCACGCACAGGTTGAAGCGATCGAACGTCATGGCCTTCCTCGTCGTCCCGGCGTTTCCATGGGTCGCGCGGGCGACCCATGCCGAGCCCGACGCCGCGGAAGATACTCCGAAAACGCCGGCAGCCATGAATCCCCGCCCCCTGCGTGAGGGCGGCCGGGCTGTAGGCGCCGGGTGACGACGACGCGCTGGACGGGCTGCACGGCGAGGCACCCGCGGCCTGGCGGTGCCGTTTGCTGCCATCCGTCCGGGGGGATGACGGCGGCGCCGGTCGTCGCATACCGGCGCCGCCGGATCGATCAGCGCCGCCGGCGCAGGATCGCGATGCCCGCGATCACAGCGAAGCCTGCGAGTCCGAGCGCGCCCCCGGCCGACTGGCAGCCGCCGCTCGACTTCGAGGACTTCGGGGATCCGGGGTTCGGATTGGGCTTCGGCTCCGGGTCGGGCTTCGACCACTCGGGATCGGTCACGCCCATGGAGAGGGTGGCCTCGCCCTGCCGGAAGGCGGCGTCGGCCACCCGCACGGTGAAGCTGAAGTCCCTCGACTCCTCACCCAGGAGCTGCTCCCGGGTCGGCGTCCCCGAGATCCGTCCGGACGAGTCGAGCGAGAGGCCGTCGGGCAGCGCGCTCCCCTCAGCGAGGGAGAACGTCGCCGTGCCTTCGGCGTCGGACTCGAGGAGGACCTCGTATTCTTCGCCCACCGAGGCGGGCGGCAGCGAGCCGGGGGAGATCTTGAGCGTGTGGTCCGGCTCGACCGTGACCACGAAGTCCACCGCTCCGGTCAGGCCCAGCGCGTCCTCGACCGTCACCTTCCAGTCGAAGGTCCCCGCCTCCGTCGGCGTGCCGGTGACGACGCCGTCCTCGGAGAGCTCGAGGCCGGGAGGCGCCTCGCCCGTCCGGACGATCGCCTCGGCCCAGAGCGTGTCCGCGCGGCGGGTCGACTGCGCCGTCACCCAGGTGTAGGGCGGGTTCCCGCCGGAGGCTTCGAGGACGAGGCCGGTGGCCGCGGTCCCGAGGATCAAGGAGGCCGGGACCTCCACCTCGATGGTGGGCGGGACGTTGGAGGTCACCACCATCGCCAGCTCCGCGGTGGCGCTCTGGCCCCCTTCGTCCGTCACCCCGAAGGTCACGGTCCCGTTGTAGGTCTCGGTCGGAGATCCGAAGAGGAGGCCGCTTCCCAGGAGCTCGAGCCCCTTGGGGAGCTCACCCGCGACGACCGACCAAGAGTAGAACGGCGTCCCGCCCGAGGCCATGAGGTCCACGGCCACGGCGTCCCCGACGGACCAGCTCGGCAGCGTGGAGGTGGTGATCCGCAGCCGCTCCACGACGAAGAGCGACAGGTTCACCCGCTTTCGCAGGCCCATGGACTCCGCCTCGAGCGTGAAGGTGCTGCTGGCGACCCTGGTCGGGGTCCCGGCGAGGAGGGTCTGGCTACCGTCCTGCTGCAGCGAGAGGCCCTGGGGGAGCGAGCCCACGGGGACGGACCAGGTGTAGGTGCCGTCGCCGCCCTGCGCCACCAGGGGCACCGAGTAGGGCTCGTTCACGTACGCGATGGGGAGCTCGGTGGTGTCGACCAGCAGTTCCGGGGCCACCACGAAGCCGGTGGAGACGTTCCGGTTGTTCCCGAGCTGCGTCTCGCCGAGCGTCTCGTCGGGATCGATGACGACCTCGACCCAGTACCTGCCCATGCCGGCCTCGGAGGGCAGCGGGTAATCCGCCTCGATCTGCTCGTCGGCGCCGGTGGGGAGATCGATGGTGCCCGTCTCCAGAACCCAGGTGGGGCCGGACGAGAAGTCCTGCGTGGAGCCCAGGGTCACGACGAAGGGCACGTCCGTCGCGCCGAGGCTGCCGAGGTTCCGGGCGTTCCACCGCACGTTGATCGTCCCGCCGACGTCGACCCGCTGAGAAACGAGGACCGGGCCGACGGCGGCGTCGGGCGCGGTGGTTTCGACCGAGATCGGACCGAGGGAAGCGACGAGCGGGTTGGGCGAGACGGCGTGCGTGTGGTCGATCTCCGCGATCACGTAGTATTGGCCGTCCGGCACGGACGGCAGCGGCACGGACAGCGTGTAGGTGGTCGACGTTCCGGACGCGATCGTCTGGGCCGGATGAACCAGGAGAGGGGTGGAGGTGCTCGGCACCGTCTCGTCCTCGGAGAGCCAGAAGCGGGCGCCCACCCCCAGCGCGTCCTCGCCGCCCACGTTCGCCACCGTGGCCACGGCGTTGTAGGTGACGCCGGGGAAGCCGCTGGGGTCTCCGGTGAACGAGGCCACCTGCAGCGCGGGGCCGGACGAGTAGGTGAACTTCGTCTGGGAGGGGAAGAGCGAGGCGTCGCAGGTCGGGTTGCAGACCGTGCCCTGATTGGAGACCCCGGGGGTGCCCTCGGTGCCGGTCGAGTTCTCGATCCCCATCGACGCCTTGAAGTTGGTCGCGGCGCCCGGGACGATGTCGCCGTAGTGGACCTCGATGTGGTTCGAACCCTCGAAGAGCCAGAGCTGCGCGGTCACGTACGAGCCGGTGACCGCGTACTTGCGGCATTCGGTCCACTGCACCACGAAGGCCCGGCTGGGGGCGGTGCCGACCACCTGGGTCAGCACCGGGCCGTGGGTGTGCCCCAAGAAGGTGCTGTCGCAGACGAGGCGATCCCACCACACGGCGATCAGGTTGTGCGGGGCCGAGCTGCCGGGAATTGCGCGGGGGGTGTAGGTGGTCGCGTGGTGCGTGGTCCCGAGGGTCACGTATCCGCTCGAGCCCACGTACATGTTGGTTTCGTCGTTTCCGAAGAAGTTCACGGGGAAGGGCAGCGTCACCTGCGCCTCCAGGGGCGCGGGCGAGTCACCGCCGAACGAGGATCCGTTGCTCAGGCTGGTGACGGGACCTCCGCCCGCGAGCGGCAGCGGCTCGAAGGTATGCGGTTGTGTGGTGAGGGTGTACAGGTTCGCGTGGGCGGCGAACGGTGCCAGGACGAAAAGGGCGAAAGCGACGGGAATCGGCAGCCGGGACACACAAGATCGAAGCATCATTGCATCACCTCGTGAAACGCACCGGGGGGGGGAGGGCCGAGCTTTTGTCTGATGTCCAAACACAATGATACCCCAACCGCGACCTTGCTGTCACCAGGGCCCCGGAGCCGCCCTCGTCCCCCAAGAGGGTGCCACTCCCCGCCGCGTAAAGGGCCGCGATCCGGACGGAAATCGCCCCGGATCGCGCGCCCCGCACGCCAGCCGTGCGCTCAGGGCCTCCGGCGCAGGATCGCGATGCCCGCGATCACGGCGAGGCCGAGGAGTCCGAGCTCGCCACCGGCCGACTGGCAGCCGCCGCTCTTCTTCTCCTTGGACTTCGATCCGGAGCCACCGCCGTTGCCACCGGGAGAAGGCTCGTGTTCGGGATCGACGATCGGGAGCGTGAGCGTCCGGGTGCCGAACCGGTAGGTGCCGTCGACGACCTGCACGTCGAAGGTGAAGGACTTCTTCGCCTCGCCGAGGAGCTGCTCCCGGGCGGGCGTCCCGGAGATGACGCCGGTGCCCTTGAGCGTGAGGCCGATGGGCAGCTCGCTCCCCTTGCCGAGCGAGAACGAGTACCAGCCCTCGGCGTCGGTGACGAGCTTCACCTCGTAGGCGGACCCGACCTCGGCGTCGGGCAGCTCATCGGGGCCGATGGAGAGCGGTCGATCGGCCTCGACCACGAAGTGCGTCTCGCAGATGCCCGTCTTTCCGCGCGCGTCGGTCGCCCGCAGGGTCCACTCGTAGGTCCCGGACTCCACCGGGGTCCCGCCGATCGTCCCGTCCGCCTTCAGCTCGAGGCCCGGAGGCGGTTCGGCAGAGCGGGTGATGGCCTCGGCGAGCTCGTCCGCGACGCGGACCGAGCGACTCGTGCTCCAGGTGTAGGGCGCCTTGCCGCCCCCCGCGTCGAGCGTGAAGCCCGCGGCGGGCGTGCCGATGACGAGCGCCTCGGACGGGGGCGTCGCCGAGCAGAACACGCCGGTGCTGGAGTTCACGAAGAGCGAGACCGTGCGCTCGGCCGTGGTTCCGAGGGAGTCCTGGACCTGGACGGTGAACTCGCCGTCGAACTCGGCCTCCGGCGTTCCCTCGACGCCGCCGTCCGCGAGGAAGACGAGACCCGGAGGGAGCGCGCCGTCGACGACGCTCCACTCGTACGGCTCCACCCCGCCGCGCGCGACCAACCCGGCGGAGTATGCGATGCCCACGGTCGCTTCGGGGAGCTCCGCGGTGTCGACGCGGAGGACCTCGATGACCTGGAGCGAGTAGGTGGCCTCGGCCTCGAGTCCCATCGACTCCACCTCGAGCGTGAATTCGAAGGTCCCGGCCTGCCCGGGCGTACCCGAGAGCCTCGTCATGCCCGATCCGTCGGCCTGGAGCGACAGGCCCGGAGGGAGGGTGGAGCCGGACGCGACCTTCCACGCGTAGGTCCCGTCACCGCCGACCACGTCCAGCAGCACGGAATAGGGCTTCTCCGTCTCCGCCATCGGGAGCGAGGTCGTCAAGATCAGGAGTTCCGATGCGATCACGAACGGCAGGGACGTCCTCTGGTTGTTCGATCGGATCACGTCGCCGACGAGGTCGTCCGGATCCACGTCGATCCGGACGACGTACCGGCCGCCCTCGAGGCCCTCCGGCAGCGCGAGGGTCGCGTTCATCGCCTTCGTCTGGTTGGGGCTCAGGTCGAAGGAGCCCTCGTCCAGGATCCACTCGTCTTCCGTGGTGGTCGAGGCGAGCGTCACCACGTAGGCTACGTCGGTCGCCTCCACGAGGCCGAGGTTGCGCACCGTCCACTGGAGGTCGAGGTCCTGGCCTTCGTCGAGCCGGGGCGGGACCACGACCGAGTACAGCGCCACGTCGGGGGAGGCGACGGCGACGGAGAACGGACCCCAGACGGCGGCGATCGGTTCGGGGCCCACCGCTCCCGCCGTGTCCACCTCGACGATCAGCCAGTACGCGCCGTCGGGGAGCGGCGACGGGAGCGGCTCGTTCAGGTCGAAGGAGACGGAGACGCCCGCCGGGATGTCGATCGCCGGGGCCGTCGAGAGGAGATGGGTCATGCCCGCCAGGGTCGGCCCGTCGGACAGCCAGAACCGGGCGTCGATGCCGATCGCGTCCTCGCCGCCCACGTTGTCCACGATGGCGGTGGCGTGGATCGGCAGCTCCGGGGCGCCGATCTCGTCTCCGACGAAGCTGCTCACCTGGAGGACGGGCCCGGCGGTGTAGACCAGCGCGGTGTTTGAGGGGAAGTCCGCGGCGGTGCAGCCGGGGTTGCAGTCCACGCCGAGGGCCGAGATCCCCGGGGTGCCGTCGGTGCCCGTCGAGTCCTCGACGCCCATGGAGGCCCGGAACTCCGTGAGCGTCCCCGGATCCACGTCGCCGTAGTGGGCCTCGATCCGGCTGGAGTTCTCGAAGAGCCAGAGCTGCGCGTTGAACCAGGCCCCGGAGGATGCGTACTTGCGGCACTTGGTCCACTGCACCACGAAGGCCCGGTTCGGCTCCTCGCCGACGATCTGGGTGAGCACGGGGCCGTTCACGACCCCGGAGAACTCGCTGTCGCAGACGATGTGATCCCACCAGACCGCGATGAGGTTGTGCGGGGGTGTCGTCCCCGGGATCTCACGCGGGATCGTGCTCGTCGCGTGAAAGGCGTTGCCCAGGGTGACGAAGCCGTTCGCGCTCACGAAGAGGTTGGTCTCGGGCGTGCCGAAGAAGTTCACGGCGAACGGAAGCGTCACCTGCACCTCGAAGATGCCGCTGTCGCCTCCGAACATCTGGCCGCCGCTCAGGCTCGTGACGGTGCCGCCGCCGATCGGCAGCTCCTCGTACACGATCGGCTGCTGCGTGACCGCGTAGCTCTGGGCTCCCGCCGCGTACGGGACCAGCATGACGGCCACCGCGGCGAGCGCGAGGTGGAGGGGGAAGGGACGACCTGCCTCGTGAACCGAATCGAATCTCATGACGCACCTCTGGGCGGCAAGGATACCCGAGGTGGTCGAGTTTCGGCCCGATTCGTCTGGTGGAGGGCGCTGCCGGCGGCACCCTCGCCCGCGGGGGGCTACTCGGGAGCGCCCTCGGCCCCGTCCTCACCCTCGTCCGCGGCCTCCAGGCCCTCCGCGCTCTCGCCCTTGTCGACGTCTGCGAGCCGGGCCACGCCCACCACCTTCTCGTGCTCGGAGCCCACGGTGATGAGGCGGACACCCTGGGTGTTGCGGCCGATGATGCTGATCTCGCTCACGGCCATGCGGATGAGCGTGCCGGCGTTGGTGATGAGCATCACCTCGTCGTCGTCCTTGGCCTGGCAGACGCCGGCCACCTTGCCGTTGCGGTCGGTGGTCTTGATGGTGATGAGGCCCTTCCCGCCGCGGCCCTGGACCCGGTACTCGCTCTCGAGCGTGCGCTTGCCGTAGCCGTTCTCGGTGATGGTGAGGATCGCCGCGCCCGGCTCCACCACGTCCGCGCCCACCACCACGTCGTCCTCGCCGAGGGTGATCGCCTTGACGCCGTAGGCGCTGCGGCCCATGGGGCGGACGTCCTTCTCCTCGAACCGGATGGCCATGCCGTTGGCGGTGGAGACGAGGATGTGGGCGCCGCCGTCGGTGAGCATCGCGGCCACCAGCTCGTCGCCCTCCTCGATGCCCACGGCGATGATGCCGTTGGAGCGCACGTTGCTGTAGGCCATGAGGTCCGTCTTCTTGATGATGCCCTTGCGGGTCACCAGCACGACGAACTTGCCCTCCTCGAAGCGCCGCACCGGCAGCACCTTGGCGAGGGTCTCGCCCTCCTGGAACTGGACCAGGTTGACGATGGGCCGGCCCAGCGCGGTGCGCCCGGCCTGCGGGATCTCGTGGACCTTGAGCCAGTAGAGCTTGCCCTTGGTGGTGAACACCAGCATGTACGCGTGGGTGCTCGCCACGAAGAGCGACTCGATGAAGTCCTCCTCGCGGGTGCCGGCGCCGGATTTGCCGCGGCCCCCGCGGCGCTGGGCCCGGTAGAGGCTGATGGGGTTGCGCTTGACGTAGCCGTTGTGGCTGAGCGTCACCACCATGTCCTCTTCGGCGATGAGATCCTCGCGGGTGATCACCCCGGCCTCGCCCTGGATCTCGGTGCGGCGCGGGTCGGCGAACGCCTCGCGGACCTCGACGAGCTCGCGCTTGATCACGCCGAGGAGCACCTGCTCGCTGCCGAGGATCTCCTTGTACCAGGCGATGTTGCGCACCAGGCCCACCAGCTCGGCGACGAGCTCCTCGCGCTCCATGTTGGTGAGCCGGGCGAGCCGCATGTCGAGGATGGCCCGGGCCTGCAGCTCGGAGAAGCCGCCCGCCTGGTAGTCGTGCGAGAGCCCCTCGTACTTGGGCTCGTCGCGCTGCACCCGCTCCACCACCCGGCGCAGCCCGGCCTCGGCGGCCGCGCGATCGATGCGCGGCAGGTCGGCGAAGCGCTCGTGCTCGTAGAGCGACGGCGTGAGGATGTTCTGCAGGCCCCAGCGGGCCTCCTCCGGATCCTTCGACTTGCGGATGAGGGCGACGACCAGGTCGATGAGGTCCTGGGCCACCACCAGGCCCTCGATGAGGTGCAGCCGCTCCTCGGCCTTGCGCAGCTCGTACTTGGTGCGGCGGGTGACGACGTCCCGGCGGTGGGCGATGAACCGCTCGAGCATCTGCTTGAGGTTCATCACCTTGGGGACGTTGCCGTCGATGGCGAGCAGGGTGACGCCGAAGCTGGACTCGAGGGCGGTCTGCTGGAAGAGGTTGTTGACGACGATCTGCCCGATGGCGTCGCGCTTCACCTCGATGACGATGCGGACCTTCTCCTCGCGATCGGATTCGTCGCGGATGTCGGAGATCCCCTCGATCTTCTTCTCCTTCACCAGCTCGGCGATCCGCTCGATGAGCCGCGCCTTGTTCACCTGGTAGGGGAGCTCGCGGATGATGATCGTCTCGCGGTCGCGCTTCTCGTCCCGCTCGATCTCGTACTTCGCGCGCAGGCGGATGGAGCCCCGGCCGGAGAGGTAGGCCTCGAGGATCCCGCTGCGGCCGTTGATGATGCCGCCCGTGGGGAAGTCGGGGCCCGGCACGTGCTCGATCAGGTCCTGCACGGTGCAGCGCGGGTTGTCGATGAGGTGGAGCGCGGCGTTCAGCACCTCGCCCATGTTGTGGGGCGGGATGTTGGTGGCCATGCCCACCGCGATGCCCGCCGACCCGTTCACCAGCAGGTTGGGGAAGCGGGTGGGGAGGACGAGCGGCTCCTGGGTGGAGTCGTCGAAGTTGGGCCCGAAGTCGACGGTGTCCTTGTCGATGTCGGCGAGCATGAGCTCGGCCAGCTTGGTGAGCCGGGCCTCGGTGTAGCGGTAGGCCGCCGCGGAGTCGCCGTCGATGCTGCCGAAGTTCCCCTGCCCGTCGACGAGCAGGTAGCGCATGTTCCAGTCCTGCGCGAGGCGGACCAGCGCGTCGTAGACCGAGGCGTCGCCGTGGGGGTGGTACTTCTTCAGCACTTCGCCCACGGTGCCGGCGCACTTGGAGTACTTGCGGTTGTGCAGCAAGCCCTCGTCGAACATCGCGTAGAGGATGCGCCGGTGCACGGGCTTGAGGCCGTCGCGCACGTCGGGGAGGGCGCGCCCGATGATGACCGACATCGAGTAGTCGAGATACGAACGGCGCATCTCGTCTTCGATGTTGATCGGGACGGTGGCGGCCGAGCGGGCGCCATGGGGCGGAAGCATCGTCTCGTCGGACAAGGAAGCCTCTCTTCGAGATGGGAAGGTTCGCGCGAGATGCCACTCGCCCCTCGACGACGAAGGCAGGAGGGGCGAGGCGCGGCAGCCTTCGACAACAGATGGGTCTAGCCCCTTGTTCCACCCCGGTCAACGGCAAAAACGCCTTGTTTTCCTATAGGTTGAGGTAGATCCGCTCCCTGCCGAGGCCGGCCTCCTCCAGGGCCTCCGACACCCCCTGGATCATCCCCTCCAGCCCGCACAGGCAGGCCACCGCGTCGTCGACCGGCGGCAGCTCCTCCCGGAACCGTTCCTGGACCCAGCGGGCATGGGATCGGTCGCTCCGCTCCGGCCGCGAGAGCACGCGGTGGACCCGCACTCCCGCCCGCTCGAAGGCCTCGAGATCGGCCGCGTACGGGAGCTCTCCCTCGGTGCGCACGCCGAAGAACAGGTCGATCCGGCCGTAGGCGTCGCGATCCGCCACCAGCGCCTGGAGCACCGCCCGGATCGGCGCGATCCCGGAGCCGGTGGCGAAGAGGAGAACGTCGCGTCCCCGCATCGACTCGACGGGGAAGCCCGCCCCCATCGCCGGAGTGGTCTCGACCAGGGCGCCCACCGGGAGGGAGGCGAGCTCGTCGGGCAGGCCTTCGCCCCTCTTGACCAGCAGCTCGATCCCCTCGCCGTCCGGCGCGTTGGCGATGGCGAAGTAGCCGCCGCCCGTGTGACCGGGGAGGCGCACCTCCACGAACTGTCCCGCCTCCCGGTGGCTCGCCGCGATCGGAGGGGCCACCGCGAGGCGGATCGCCCGCAGGCCCGGCGTCTCGTCCACGGAGGAGACCACCCGAGCGGTGTGAAAGGGAGCGCCGGAGCCGAGCATCGCCGGAACCTATTAGCGGCGACGATCGCTGCGCTCAAGCCGGGATCGATTCAGAGGGAGAAGAGGACGCTGTCCACGGTGTAGCTCGTGAAGGCGGACGTGGTGAGCAGGTCGTACGACCACTGGTCGAAGGAGGAGCGCGGCTCGATCCCCTGGACGAGGGTGAGGCGGAGCTGCGTGTGGTTGCGCAGCTCGCCGTGGAGCGCCGGCGGCACCTCGAAGCGGGTGGTGTCGCCCGGCACCACCGCGTGCCAGAGCGGCATCCCCGTGACGGTGTCGATGTAGAGGTAGGAGAGGGCGGGGGTGGGCCCGGGGCTCCGGCTCCACTCGATGTAGGGGCCCAGGCCCATGTCGGGCGAGACGAAGCGGGTGAGCCCGAGCAGGGGGCCGATGGCGACCCCCTGGCGGACGTCGCCGAGCTGCCTTCGGAAGGTGGCGGTGAAGGGCTCGTCCTGCTGGAGGCCCTGGCCGCCGCGGACCGCGAAGAGCAGGTTGACGCCCACGAGGGCGGGGAGCCTCGTCAGCGTCGCCTTCGAGCGGTCCCCGCTTCGGGTGATCGCGGAGTCGAGGGGAACGATTCCGTCGCCGCCGAGGTCCGCGTACGCGTAGACCCGCGAGGAGGTGCTCAGCCCGTCGGCCTCCGGCGGGTTGAGGATCGTGACGGGAACCGTCACGTCGAGGTGGGTGTCGAGGATCACGTCCGCCTCGGTGACGACGCCGGGCTCGGTGAGCACCCCGCGCGACACGCCCAGCGTCAGCGGCTCGAACTCCCGCGTGATGGTGTTCTCCACCCCGTAGATCGCGTAGAGGGCGAGCTGCCTCCCCCCCACGAAGACGAACCGGAACGGGTCGCCCTCCGCGGCGATCTCGATGAAGCTTGGCGGCGGTCCGAAGGGCGGCAGCGAGAACACGCTCCGCGCCGCCACGCCCACCCAGGCCACCTCGCGCTCCCCCGTTCGCAGCGGGCGGTTCGGCGGGAGCTTGAACCCCCACACGCGTCCCTCGACGGCGCCGGGCTCGGGAGGGGGCGGTCCGGGCACGGGATCCGGCGGTGGCCCCGGATCCAGATCGAGGAGGCGAACGGTGAGGTTCTCCGAGCGGTGGTTCACCACCGTCGCCGCCTCGAAGCCCGACCGCACCACGGTCACCACCTGCGGCTTCACCAGGAGGGGCGAGGAGAGCGTCACCTCGCCTCGGGCGTCGGTGTAACCGGCGACCATGCCGTCGCCGGATCCCGCCATCACCCGGGCGTTGGGGATGGGCGCGCCGAACTTCCACCAGGTGCCGTCCACGACCGAGACGTTGAGGTTGCCGTTCAGCGGGCCGCCCGACGATCCGCCCGTGGTGCTCGAGGGGTTGAAGTAGCTGTAGCCATCACGAAGCGTGAAGGAAGGCCAGGGCTCCCCGGACGCCTGGGCGCCGGCCTCCACGTCGACCAGGCCGACGTCGCCGCGGGGCGTCTTCACCACCGCGGTGAAGGGATCGAGCACGCTCTGCGGCCGCACCTCGTTGCCGCCGAAGGCGAGGACCAGCGAGGGCGTGTCCAGGCCGACCCCGCGCACGGTGACGAGCGTCCCACCCGCCCTCGCGCCGCTCGCCGGCTCGACCCTCGAGATCCGAAGGGGCGATCGGTACGAGAAGCCGTCGCGCCGCCCCTCCACCGCGGGATCCTCCGCGTCCACCACGCGGACGGGCACCGTGCCGACGGCGCCGGGGGGGATGATGGCCGTCACCCGCGTCGCGCTCATCCGGACGACGCCGGTCGCCTCCCGCGCGCCCACGAAGACCCGGGGCGTGCCTAGCACGCCCGAGACCTCGATCGAGATCGCCCCGCCGCCCTCCACCGGCGCGGATTGGGGCGAGAACGACAGGACCTGCAGCGGGAGGTCGTGGTACCGGAACGCGCCCTCCAGGATCGCGACCTCGCCCTCGACCCTCGCCTCCACGTCCACCACGCCGGGGCCCGCGCCCTGCGGGGCGGAGACGGTCACCGACCACGGGCTGCGGGGGCCGTGGATCTCGGCGAGCTCCCCGCCGATCCGCACGGCGAGGTGGGGATCGTCCAGGCGGTTGCCGATCAGCGTGTACGAGCCCCCCGGGGGCGCCGTCCAGAGCCGCGACGCGGGATCGATCACGTGCAGGCGAAGCTCGGTCTCGTCCGGATCGAAGTAGGCGTAGGTGCCGACCGCGTCGCCCGCCCGGGTGCGCACCTCGAGCGGGACGGCGCCCGCGGTGGACCGGGGGGGCATCGTCACCTCCAGGCGCCCGTCGGCGCGCAGGCTCGCGTGGGCCGGGGTGCCGCCCACCAGGACCTCCGCGTCGGCGGTGAGGCCCGCCCCGGCGATCGCTGCGGCGTTGCCACCGGCGAGGGGCCCCCCGGGTGGCGAGACCGAGTCGATGCGGAGCGGCGCCACGTACCGGAAGGACTTGCGCAGCGTGGCCGCGCCGCCCTCGTCGAAGATCCGCACGTCCACGAGCGCACCCTCCTCGCCCGGCGGCGCGATCGCGGTGAGGGATCCGTCCTCCTGGAGCTGCAGGTCGAGGGCCGCGTTGGCGCCGAAGGTGAGGATCATCCCCTCGCCGAGGCCGGTGCCGCGCAAGGTGACGAGGGTGCCGCCGTCCGCCGAGCCGTACGGGGGATCGATCGACGCGATGGACACGGGCTCGAGGTAGCGGAAGCACCCCTCGCACGCGGCCTCGCCCCGGGGGTTGGAGACGGTGACGTCCGTCCATCCGGCGAGGCCCGGCGGGACGCCGACGTAGATCGTCTCGTCGTCGATCACCCGGACGCCGATCGCGGGGTTCGAGCCGAAGCGCACCTGGGTGTTCGCGCTCGCCTGCTTGCCGAAGTTCTGGAGGAAGCCCGCGCCCTGCAGGGTCACGGTGTCCCCGCCCTCCCGCGACCCCATCGGCGGCCGCACCGCGTCGAGCCGGACCGGGGTGATCGCGCCGCCCGCGCCGCCGCTCCCGCCCGCACCGCCGAATCCTCCGGCGCCGCCGTCTCCGCCGCTGCCGCCGGTCGCGGGTTCCCTATGCCTCGGCTTCCCGCCGGGTTCGCCGGGGACGGCGCCCGGATCGGGAAGGGCGCAAGCCGCGAGCGAGGCGAGGAGGAGCCCCAGCGCGGCCGCCGCCGCGTGGCGGAGCCGCGAGGGCGCCGTGCGGGATCTTCGGGGAGCCGGGGCGCCGGGCAGCCCCGCGGCGTGGCGACGACGGGCGGACCTTCGCGTCGACGTGTCGAGAAGCTGGCCCATCGGCCCCCCAGCTTACAACCAGAAGGTGAAGGAGTCGTATGTGAAGCTCGTGTATGCGTTGAGTCCCATGTCGGCGTACCCCCACTGGCCGAAGTCGAAGCGCGGCTCCGCACCCTGCACCAGGGTCATGCGCAGCTGCGCTCCGTGGAACTGGGCGCGGACCTTGTCCATGACCGGCGGAGGGATCGCGAAGCGCTGCTCCGTCCCCGGCAGCACGGCGTGCCACACGGGGGTCCCCCCGCTCGTCTCGATCAGCGCGTAGACGACCTCCGGCGTGGGTCCGTATCTCCGGCTCCACTCCACGATCCCGTCCTCGCCGGGCCACTTCGTGATGGAGGTGAGGCCGAGGAGCGGCCCGAGGGTGATCCCCGCGTCGAGGCTCCCCGACTGGCGGCGGAAGCCCACGGTGAGGGGGAGCCCGGTCCTCCCGCTCATGCCCCACGCCTCGAAGAGGAAGGACCCGGCGGAGAGGCGCGGCAGCGAGACGAGGCGGCCGCTGGCAGCGCCGAAGGTCGAGGACACGGTGGCGGAGCCCACCGGGATCACCCCCTCGCCGCCGAGGTCCACGAAGGCGAAGACCTCGGCGTGGCCGGCCGGGGCGTTCTGCACCGTCACGGGCGCCTCGGCGTCGAGGTGGGTGTCGATGATCACGTCGGCGACGACCTTCTGATCGGGGATCGGGTTCAGGTTGCGGGTCACCCCCATCGCCAGCCGCTCGAAGGTGCCGTCGGCCCGCTGGATCCCGTAGGTGGCGTGGATCGCCATGTGCCGCGGCTGGGTGATCTCCATGCGGAAGGTCCCACCCTCCTCGAGCACGGTCCACTCCGGGTTGCCGTAGCCGAACGGCGGCGCGTGGTACACGGACTCGGCCGAGTAGCTCACCTTCGCGACCTCGGTCTCCCCGGGCCCGAGCATGCGGTTCGGCGGCAGCTTGAAGCCCCATACGCGCCCCTCGATGGTCGCCACCCGCACCCAGGGGATGCCGCCGTCGCCGTCGTCGCCGCCGGCGTTGCGCTGCAGGAGCACGGTGAGGTTCTCCGAGCGCTGGCCCACGATGGTGGCGCCCTCGAAGCCGGCGAGGTGCACGCTCACGATCTGCGGCTTCACCAGCAGGGGCGAAGAGAGCGTCACCTGCCCGCGGTCGTCGGTGACGCCGCTCAGGGCGACGCCGTCCTCGTTGCCGAGCGAGACCGTGGCGCCCGGCACCGGCGCCCCGAAGGTGGAGGCGCTGCCCTCGAGGACGGTGACGTTGAGGCTGCCGGTGAGCGGGCCGCCCGAAGCCCCGCCGGTGGTGCTGCCGGGATCCACGTAGCTGTAGGCGCCGAGCCGCAAGGCCGAGGGCGATCCCGGGCGAGACACCGACACGTCCACGATCCCAGTGTCGCCGCGGGGCGAGCGAACGACGGCCGTGAAGGGATCCAGCACTTCGAGATCCGAGGCCGCGGCGTCGCCGAAGGTCACGGTCATGCCGTCGCGGAAACCCGCCCCCCGCAGCGTCACGCGGGTGCCGCCGGCGCGGGATCCCACGGTGGGCTCCACCGCCGCGAGGGCGAGGGGGCCTTCGTAGCGGAAGCCGTCGGCGAGGATCGCCTCGAGCTCCGGATCCTGCGGATCGACGATCCGCACCGGCACCGGACCGTCCGTCCCGCGCGGCGTCCGCGCCGTGATCCTCCCGTCGCCCACCCGTACCACGTCGGTCGCCTCCAGCGCGCCGACGAAGAGCCGGGCGCCGGGCGGGAAGCCCGAGCCCGTCACGGTGATCGATGTCCCGCCACCCACGTCGCCCGACGACGGCGTCACGGAGGCGATCGCGGGGAGCGACACGTAGCGGAAGGCATCGGGGAGCACGTCGGCGCCGGAGGCGACGCGCAGCTCCACGTCCACCGTGCCGGCAGGGGCGGGAGGCGTGACGGCGCGCACGAGGCCCGGCCCGTCGGCGAAGGCGTCGGCGGCGAAGGCGCCGCCCATCCTCAAGGCGAGCTTGTCGTCGTCCAGGCACGAGCCGGCCAGCGCGATCTCCTGGCCGCCATCGGTGCCGCCCCGCTCCGGCGAGATCGCCAGGATCCGTGGGGGCCCGCCTTCGCAGGGGCCGAGGTAGGCGTACCGGGCCGAGAGCGTGCCCCGGGCGGTGACGACCTCCAGGGGCACGGCGCCCACCGCGTCCCCCTCGGGGACGAGGGCCGAGAGGCGCTCGCTCGACTCCCAGCGGGTGGCGAGCGGCACGCCGCCCAAGACGAGGTGCGCGCCCCTGTCGAACCCCGCGCCGTGCACCCACACCCGGCCGCCGCCGGCGAGCGGTCCGCCGGGCGGGTCGACCGCGTCGAGGCGCAGCGGCGCGAGGTAGGTGAACGCCTTGCGCAGCGAGGCCTGGCCCTCCTCGTCGAAGACCCGCACGTCGGCGGCGCCGGGCTCGTCGCCCGGGGGCAGGATCGCCTCGAGGGTCCGGTCGTCGATCGCCGTCACGTCGAGGGCCGCGCGCCTTCCGATCGTGACCGTCATCGACGCGCCGAAGCCCTCGCCGCGCAGCACGATCCGATCGCCGCCGCGAACGGAGCCCTCCGCCGGCTCGATCCCGGAGAGCGTGAGGCCGCCGAGGTAGCGGTAGCAGCCGGCGCAGATCGTCGTCTGCTCGCCGGCGATCACCTTCACGTCCACCGGCCCGGCGAGGCCCGGGGGGGCCTCCGCGAGGATGGTCTCGTCGTCCAGCACGCGGGCGCCGAGGGAGGGGTTCGAGCCCACCTCCACCCGCACCACGCCGTGCCCCGCGAAGCCCCGGCCGGAGAGCACCAGCACCTCGCCTCCGGCCATCCCCCCGCGGGGTGGCCGCACCGCGTCGAGCCGGATCTCGAAGCCGCTGCCGCCGGTGCCGCCCTCGCCGCCACCCGATCCGCCGGCGCCGCCGCTTCCGCCGCTGCCGCCGGTCCCGGGGCGCTCGTGGGGCTTTCCGCCGGGGGGATCGCCGGCGCCGCCCTCGGGCCCGGCTCCCCCGCAGCCGAAGGCGGCCGCCGAGAGGACGAACGCGAGGAAGCAGAACGACCATGAGCGAATCATCGTCTCGGCTCCGATCCGCCCCCATCGGAAGTGGCAAGGCGGCATGCTTCGAACCTAGCAGGCGAAACCGCGGTGAATCGACTTCGGGCCCGTTCGAATTTCCGGAAAAACGGGTTCGCCCCTTCGGACCCCCGCGGGGCTGCGGCGCTGCGGGAGCGCCCGAGCGGCGTCGGCCCTCCGCGTCCCCTTCCTGCACCGGGCCTCGGGGGCCCGGGTCGGCGAGGTGGACCCCGTCTCTTCGATCAGTCGAGCGGCCCCTTCCCCGCCCGGACGTCGGCGCAGGAGATGCCCTCGTCCGGCGCGCAGTTCTTGCCGATCCAGCAATAGCCGAAGTCGTTCACGTGCTGGCAGACGATCCGGTCCACCCGGTTGCGGCAGTCGTCGTTGGTGATGCACGAGCGCCCCGTGATCTCGCACTCGCCCCCCACGCAGTCCTGGGTGGCGCAGTCGTCGTCGGTGACGCAGCCGCAGTAGCCGCGCACGCCGTTCTCCGCCGAGCCGCATTTGGAGGCGCAGCGGCCCGACACGCACTGCTCGCCGGAGCGGCAGTCGTCCTCGGTCTCGCAGGGGGGCGAGCTCGGTCCGGGCTTGCAGTCCGCGTCGCTGGAGCAGCGGTTCGACTGCATCACCACCCGCACGTCCCGGCAGGAGAAGCCGTTGGGGCACTCCCCGTCGACGCCGTCCAGGCCGTAGCAATCCGAGCCGCAGAACCTGCCCGAGGCGGTGGAGACGTCCTCGAGGCAGTAGTTGGCCCCGGTGTCGCCGCAGCGGTAGCCCGACTTGCCCGGCTGGATCTGGCACTGGTCGCAGTACGGGCCCGAGGTGTCCTTCACGCAGCGCTTGAGGGTCTCGCCGGGGAGGGGATCCACGCAGATCTCGCCCCACTTGCAGAAGGACTTGTCCTGGCAGGTGTCCGAGGTGCAGGCGCCGAGCTGGCAGCCCAGGCGGCCCTCCTCGGTGGTGGCGTCGCAGGTGCAGGGGACCGGCTCCCCCTCTTCGTTCTGGCAGAGGCAGGAGTCGCCCGGCACGGCGCAGTCGCCGTAGGTGCGGCAGCCGGTGATGCACTGTCCGGTGGCCTGGTTGCAGACCTTGCCGAGGGGGCACTGGCGGTCGACGGTGCAGCCCTCCATCCGGCAGAAGCGCGTCTCGGTGTCGCAGAACTGGCCATCGGGGCAGTCGGAGTTCCAGTCGCAGGTGCGGTTCGGATGGCAGCGGCCGTCGCCGCCGGGCCGCTTCTCGCAGTGCTCCTTCTCCATGCACGCTGCGTCGTCCGTGCAGACACAGTCGCCGACTTCGGGGTCGCAGGCCCAGTAGGGGTTGCCGTCGTGCTTCTCGATGCAGGACTCGTCCGAGGAGCAGAGGGATCGGAGGATCTCCTTGTCCTGGCACGAGGCGGCGAGCCACGCACAGGCGGCGACGGTGGCGAGGGCGAGGAGCGGCTGGCGCAAGTGGTCGTTCTCCGTTCGCGTCGGGCGGGGCGCTAGAGCTGGGTGAAGAACCCGACGAAGGTGAAGCTGGTGTAGGCGTTGATGTAGAGGTCGCTGTAGCTCCACTGCTCGTAGCCGAAGCGAGGCTCCCGTCCCTGGAGCAGCGTGATGATCAGCGGCGATCCCGGCGGGTACTTGTCCTGGATCATCTGCATCATCGAGGGCGGCAGGGTGACCCGGTTCTCGGAGCCGGGCAACACCATGTTCCAGATCGGCGTGCCCTCGATGTCGCTGACGTCCACCGAGGTGATCTCGGGGGCGGGGCCCGGCTCGTTCTCCCAGGCGATCGTCCCGTTGAAGAAGACGGCCGGCTCGGTCGGCATGGCGACGCCCATCATCGGCCCGATGTGGAGGCCGGACCGCAGGTCGCCCGCCTGCTTGCGGAAGGTCACCGTGATCGGCGCGCCGCCCAGGACGCTGCCCCAGGCCTCGAAGAGGAAGCTGTCGCCGGCCATGTCGGGCAGCCGCTGGATCAGCGCGGACCCACCGGTGGGGCCGGTGCTCAGGGTGGTCCCCAGCGGGATCACGCCGTCGCCGCCCAGGTCGACGAACGAGTAGATGGTGGTGGAGCCCACGCTCCCGCGGAAGGCGGGCGGGTTGTCGATGGTCACCGGCACGTCCAGGTCGAGGCGGGTGTCGAGGACGACGTCGGCGTCCACCGTCTCCTCCCAGTCGACGCGCACGGCGCGGTTGACGCCCATGAGCAGCCGCTCGAACGCGCCCGTGTTGGTGTTCATGATCCCGTAGATCGCGTAGAGCGTCTGCACCGTGGCGCCGCCGAACATGAAGCCGAACTCACCGCCCTCCTCGGTCACCGCGATCTGGGGGATCGGGGGGAGGGAGCCGGGGCGCAAGGGATCCGCCATCCACACGTTCTCCGCCGTGAGGCTGACGATCGCGGCCTCCACCTCGTCGGGGCCGAGGGTGCGGTTGGGCGGCAGCTTGAAGCCCCAGACGCGGCCCTGGATCACGCTGGGCGGCGGGGGCGGCGGAGGCGGCGGGGGCGGATCCCCGGATCCGGAGGGCGTCAGCAGCACCGTGAGGTTCTCGGAGCGCTGCTGCACCACGGTGGTTGCCTGGTAGCCCTCCTTGTAGACCGACACGGTCTGGGGCTTCACCAGCAGCGGCGACGACAGGGTCACCTGTCCGCGGACGTCGGTGACGCCCTGCAGCTCCTCGTCCTCGTCCGCGCCGCCCAGCACCACCAGCGCGCCCTCGATGGGCTTGCCGAACTCGGCCTGCCCGCCGTCGAGCGCCGTGACGTTGAGGTTTCCGTTCAGCGGGCCGCCGGACGACCCGCCGGTGGTGCTGGAGGGATCCACGTAGGTGAAGGCGGCGGGCAGCGTCGCCTTGGAGAGCTCGTCCGTCCCCGCGGTGACGTCGACGATCCCGGTGTCGCCCTTGGGCGAGAGCACGACGGCGGTGAAGGGATCGAGCACCTCGACGCCGTCGGCCTCGGCCAGGCCGAAGATCACCCGGAGCCTGGAGTCGAAGCCGGAGCCGCGCAGGGTGACCCGCGTGCCCCCGGCCCTGGCGCCGACGGGCGGATCCACCAGGGCGAGGGAGAAGGGGCCCTCGTAGCGGAAGCCATCGGCGAGGAGGCCCGCCGCGTCCGGATCGGCGGGATCCACCACCCGCACCGGCACCGGCCCCTCCGATCCCCGCGGCGTGACCGCGGTGATCAGGCCGTCGCTCACGCGCGCCACGCCGGTCGCCTCGAGGGCGCCCACGAAGACCTTCGCCCCGGCGGGGAAGCCCGAGCCCTCGATCTGGATCGCCGTCCCGCCGGCGACGCCGCCCTTCTGCGGCGAGACCCGATCGACCTGGATCCGCCCGGTGTAGTGGAACGCGCCCGGGAGGGAGGCGGCGCCCTCGGCGAGCCTCACCTCCACGTCGGCGGCGCCCGGGGCGTCCGCCGGCGGCGTCACCACCCGCACGAAGTTCTTCCCCTCCGCCGTCGCCGGGAGCGCGAGCTTGCCGCCCACGTGCACCGCGAGCTGGCCGCCGTCGAGGCCGGTCCCCACCAGGACCACCTCGTCGCCGCCGGCGATCGATCCTCTCATGGGCGAGATCGCGTACAGATTCACGCCGGTCTCGTCGGGATCGAAGAACGCGTACCGCGCCGAGGCCGCCCCCTGGGAGGTGACGACCTGGAGGTCCACGGCGCCGGCAGCGGCGCCGGCCGGCATCACCGCCTGGAGCTCGGTGGACGAGACGAGCTGCGCGGGGACCTCGACGCCACCCACGAAGAGCCTCGCGCCCGCGGTGAAGCCCGAGCCGCGCACCGCCACGGTGTTGCCGCCGGCGAGCGGCCCGCCGGGCGGATCCACTTGGTCGACCCGCAGCCGATCGACGTACTGGAAGGCCTTGCGCAGCCAAGCCTGCCCGTCCGCGTCGAAGACCCGCACGTCCACGAGCCCGGGGCCGTCGCCCGGCGGCAGGATCACCCGGAGCGCGCCGTCGCCCTCGGCCACCGGATCGAGGGCCGCGCGCCCCCCGAAGAGGACGGTCATCCCCTCGCGCAGGCCCGTGCCCCGCAGCACCACCTCGCCGCCGCCGTTCACCGATCCGGTGGAGGGCTCCAGGCTCGTCACCGACACCGGCTCGAGGTAGCGGAAGCACGCCTTGCACACCGCCGATCCGACGCCGGAGAGCTCGAGCTTCACGTCCGCGTCGCCGGGGGTCCCCGGAGGCGCCGTCGCGTAGATCGTCTCGTCGTCGATGACGCGACCGTCGAAGGAGGGGTTGGAGCCGAAGGTGATCGACACCTGGGGCCGGGCGGCTCCGTCGCCGGCGAAGCCCTTGCCCACGAGGACCACCGTGGTGCCGCCGTCGCGGGATCCCCGCGGCGGTCGCACCGCCGTCAGCTCGACGTCGCCGACGGACCCGGCCTCGCCGCCCACCCCGCCGACGCCGCCCGTTCCGCCGGCGCCGCCGTCGCCCCCGGCGCCGCCCGGGCGAACGATCGGGCCCTTGCCGCCGTCGCCCCCGGCGCCGCCCGCCGCGGGCGGGGCGTCGCCGCCGCACGCCGACACCGCGAGCGTCAGTGCCGACAGCAGTACCGCCCAACGAGAAACGAGGCGCATCGCGTCCTCCTACCGAAGCGTGATCGTGAGATCGTAGGCGTTCTGAACCCGCCCGTCGGTCGATGATACCAGCAAGTAGGCGCGGCCCGCCGACACCGCCGCCGAGGAGACCTTCTTCTCTCCGGCCGCGCTCTTGTCCTCGTCCAGCCGCTTGATGGCGTCGCTGTCGAAGAGCTCGATGTCGAGGCTGCCCTGGAGCGGATCGTGGTTGAGCAGCCCCTCGATCGTGCGCCCCGTCGGGACGTTCACCACGAACCACGCGGGCACGCCGGGGCACGCCTGGAGGTTCTCGTAGGTGCCCGGCTCCAGGGGCGCCGCCCGGTGGACGGAGTCGTTCCCGGCGAAACGATCGGGATCGCAGGGGACGCCCTTGGCCACCAGCACCCGGAGCGCGAAGCTCGCCTGGGGATCGCTGGTGCGCACCAGGACGTAGTAGGTGCCGTCGGTGCCGATGCTGGCGTCGAGCAGGAAGGGGCTCGACGAGAGCACGTTGCCCGCCTCGTCGCGGAGCTGGGCGGAGAGGCCCGCCGCGGTCAGCTCGTCGAGCTCGATGCGGACGTTGATCCGGTCGCCGCGGCGCAGGTCGATCCGGTACCACTTCTCCTCGTTGCCGCAGACCCGCAGGTTCGAGCGCAGGCCCTGCCCGAGCGGCGTCGCCTCCTCCTGCGTGCCGTTGGGCGCGTCCTGATCCGGCTGGCACTCCCGGAGCGCGCACGCGCCGCGGCGCAGATCGCAGTACTCGTCCAGCCGGCACTGGCCGTCGTGGAAGCAGGGATCCGGCGGGACGGTGCAGCTCTTGGTGTTCCGGTTGCAGACCAGGCCCTTCTCGCAGTCGCGATCGGTGAAACAGGTCTCCGCCCCCGCGCAGCGGCCGGCGGCCACGTTGCAGGTGAGGCCGAGCTTGCACTCCTCGTCCGTCTCGCACTCCACGCAGCGCCCCCCGGCGCAGTGCTGGCGGGCGGCGCAGACGTCGGCCTCGGTCTCCGCGGTGCAGCCGGGCTCGCACTCGGCCGTGCCCACGTTGCAGACCTCGCCGGCGAGGCAGTCCGAGTCCTTTCCGCAGCCCAAATCCTCCTCGCAGACCCACAAGGGGCGGTTGCAGCGCATGCCCTCCGGGCACTGGCCGCGGGGGCCGCAGTCGGTCACGTGTTCCGCCGGCGTGCACAGGCCCTGGGCGCAGGAGAGCCCCATCGCGCAGTCGATGTGCTCCGTGCACTCGTCGCCCCAGCCCGGGCGGAACTCGCAGAGGAGGGAGCTGGTGCTGCAGTACTCGATAATCTCACAATCGGCATCGCCGGTGCAGCCGACGCAGACGCCCTCCTGGCAGATCCGGCCGGCGGCGCAGTCGGCCCGGGTCTCGCACTCGGGCCCGGGAGGGGGATCGCCGCCGTCGTCCCCGTCGGAGGGCGAGCAGGCGATCGGCAGACCGGCGAGGAGCGCGATCGAGAGGGAGAGCAGGAGCGGGAGGCCGCGTCGGTTCATGGTGCCACCACGTGGAGCTCGTCGATCGGCGTCAGCACGGCCGAGGGCCATGCGATGTCGAGGACCTCCCAGAGCTGGCCGGGCGCGTCCAGGGTGCGGGTGTACTCGGCCTCGAGCACCCCGTATACGTAGACGCGCAGGGTCGTCTTGGTGGCCGGCTCGGGCGAGCCGTTGGACTTGGCGAACTCGACGCGCACGCCGTAGGTGCCGCCGGAGGGCTTGGGGAAGACCACCGTCTCGGGGCCGAACCCCTTGAGCGACTCGCGGATCATCTCGGGATCGTCGGTGGTGTCGCCGAAGTTGCCGAAGTCCGGCTTCTTGTTGGCCCAGAAGCAGTCGCTCGCCGAGTAGAGCGGCATGCCGTCCTCGACGAGGTGCAGGTCGAGGTCGGTGACGGGGTGATCCCAGATCAGCTCGATCTGGAGGTCCACGTCGGTCTTCACCGTCACCGTGGTCCGGGCACAGGGCAGGCGGGGATCGCCGTTGGGCGGGTAGCAGGCGAGGCCCATCGAGTCGGTGACGTCGAGGCCGATCTCGTACACGCCCGGCGTGTCCACGACCAGGGTCGGCTGCTCCGCGGTCGGGTCCGAGAAGGTCGCGTTGGCGCCGAGGGGCTGATCGAAGATCCGCCAGGCGAAGGCGAGGGGGACGTGGTCGTCGGGATCGAAGGAGCCGGAGCCGTCGAACGCGATCGGGGTCTCGATGGAGGGCACGCCGGGCTCGACCGCGATCACGGCGATGGGCGCGTGGTTCACCTGGGCGTGGAGCTGCACCAGCACCTCGCGCCGGTCGGGATCGGTGGTGCGGATCCGCAGCACGCCCGTGAGCGAATCGCCCTCCGTCGTCGCCAGTGGCGAGCAGGCGATCCGCAGATCCACCGAGCCGCCTGGCAGGCCGTCCTGGGGGGGCGGGAGCTTCGCCGGCCGCGGCGAGCCCAGGATCGCGAACTCGCCGCCGTTCTCCACCCACTCGACGCCGTCCACGAGGAGGGGTCCCGTGCCCACCGAGCGGATGGTGAGGGTGCGCACCTCCTGCATGCGCTCCCCGACGAGGCCGAAGTCGATCACCTCCGGCTCCAACTCCACCCGGGCCACGGTCGAGCCGTCGCCGATCAGGCGCACCTCCACCGGCCCCTTCGCCGCGTCGTCATGGGTGAGGATCAGCTTGCCCTCGTAGGAGCCCAGCGCCGTCGGCTCGAAGACCACCGGGATCTCGACGGACTCCGCCGCCAGGAGGCTGGTGCCGTCGAAGGCGCCCTCCACGTGGAAGACGCCGGCCTCGTCCTCGATCGCCGCGCCGAGGAGGCGCAGCGGCGCCCGGCCGCGGTTCTCCACCAGCACGCTCAGCTTCGGCCTCTCGAGGACCGCCACCGGGCCGAAGTCGAGGAGCTTGCGCCCCTCGTCGTCCACGTGCGTCGCGGTCACCACGATGTCGGCGCGGACGTCCGTCACCAGGTCGTCGCCGCAGGCGAAGAGGCAGGCGGCCGCCAGCCCGAGGATTGCGGCGCGTCTCACTTGGACCTCGGCCGGTAAGTGACCCAGATCGTGCTGCCCGGGCCGGGGATGGCGGCGCCGGAGAACACCAGGGTGTTCTCCCTCGAATCGAAGAGCACTCCGTCCTCCTCGCTCCAGTAGGGCGTGCAGGCGACCCCGGGCTTCTCCGCCCCGTCGTTGCAGGCCCGCTCCACGTGGGAGCAGAGGTGTGGATCGAGCTGCGGATCGTCGTCCGGAGTGGAGCAGGGGTAGTGGACGGCGAGGTACTCGAAGGCGTCCGGCTCCACCACGCCGTCGGCGTTCGGCTGCACGGGGAGGCTGAGCTGGAACCGCTTGCGCAGGCCGAGGCCGGTGAACGCCAGCTCCCGGAGGGTGGCGGACCAGTCCTTGGTGCAGAGGTTGCCGAGGACGCCGCCGGTGAGCCGGGCGAGCTCGAGGTAACGCACGCCGGGCTCGGCGCCGCGCTGCTGATCGATCACGCAGCCGTCCGGCACGGGCCCCGCGATCGCCGACGCCAGGACCGTGTTCTCGTTGCCCAGTCCCTTCAGCGACTCGAGGCGGCGGTGGTAGTAGCGCACCTCGCCGAACGACTTGTCGTCCTCGTCCGAGACGAAGATCACGTAGAGGAAGGCGCCGTCCCGCACGAAGGCCTTGCGGCCCTGCCCGTCCTTCATCTTGCTCGCCGCCTCGAGGGCGAGCTCTGCCGCGCGCAGCCCCTCCTCGCGCGCAGCGCCCGACGTGCCCACCACCACGTTCTTCTTGAAGGCGTCGAGGGAGCCCGGATCGGGCTGCAGCACCGCCGGGTTGCCGTGGAGGACGCCCGCGTCGTTCTCGGCGTCGGTGGTGGCGACGGCCAGGCGGTAGTCGACCTCGCCCGCTTCACCCCGCCTGGACGGATCCGGATCGATCAGCTCCATGAACCGCGCGAAGTTTTCCGCCAGGGCCTCCTGATGGGGCTGCATCGAACCGGAGTTGTCGATCACGAAGAGGATGTCGATCGAGGACGCCTTGATCTGCTCGAACCTGTCCGTCTGGGGGGGATCCGCGGGGCGATCGATCAGTCGTTCCGACCCGCATCCGAGGGCGGCCAACGCCACGAGCGGGAGGAGGCGAAAGGAGGGCATGTCCATGGCACCTGCGGCTGGCCGTGGCCAGCGGGAGGATCACTCTAGAAACCGTTCGGCTGGAAATCAACGCGCAGTCGTTCGTGCTTTCGACAATGGGCTGCCCATCCGTCGTGCACCCGCTGCACGAACCTGGGGCAGCGAACCTCCTGCCTTCGGGATTCGGACCCGATTCGGACCATCGTAGCACTGGCCCGCGCCTTGCTGAAAGGCGGTCCGGCGTTTCGAACCGGGCCGCGCCCGGACACGAAGGAGAAGGCAGCGATGGAGCCGATGACCCCCAAGGAAGTGATCATCCTCGCCAAGGAGTCCCGGGCCACCATGGTGGACCTCAAGTTCATGGACTTCCTGGGACTGTGGCAGCACTTTTCGATCCCCGCGTCGCAGCTCACGGAGGAGATCTTCGAGGAGGGACTGGGCTTCGACGGATCGTCGATCCGGGGCTGGGCCGCGATCCACGCCTCCGACATGCTGGTGATCCCCGACTCTTCGACGGCGGTCCTCGATCCCTTCATGGCCGAGCCGACGCTGTCGCTCATCTGCAACATCGTCGATCCGATCACGAAGGAGGCCTACAGCCGCGATCCCCGCAACATCGCCCGCAAGGCCGAGACCTGGTTGCTGCGCACCGGCATCGCCGACACCGCGTACTTCGGCCCCGAGCCGGAGTTCTTCATCTTCGACGAGATCCGCTACGACCACGGCCCCAACCACGCCTTCTATCGGATCGACTCGGGAGAGGGGCAGTGGAACACCGGCCGCGACGAGCCCGGAGGGAACCTCGGCTACAAGCCCCGCTACAAGGAGGGTTACTTCCCCGTGCCCCCGACCGACTCGCAGCAGGACCTGCGCAACGAGATGTGCCGGGTCATGGCGCAGGTCGGCATCGAGGTGGAGCGCCAGCACCACGAGGTGGCCACCGCCGGCCAGGCGGAGATCGACATTCGCTTCGACAGCCTGGTGCGCTGCGCCGATCAGCTCCAGTGGTTCAAGTACATCGTCAAGAACGTCTGCCGCCGCCACGGCAAGACCGCCACGTTCATGCCCAAGCCGCTGGTGGGGGACAACGGGAGCGGCATGCACGTGCACATGTCGCTGTGGAAGGGGGGCAAGCCGCTCTTCGCCGGCGACGGCTACGCCGGGATGAGCGAGCTCGCCATGTGGTTCATCGGCGGGATCCTCCGCCACGGCCCGGCGCTGGCGGCCTTCTGCAACCCCACCACCAACTCCTACAAGCGGCTGGTGCCGGGGTTCGAGGCGCCCGTCAACCTGGCCTACTCCGCCCGGAACCGGAGCGCCGCGGTGCGCATCCCCATGTACTCCCCCTCGCCCAAGTCGAAGCGCATCGAGTTCCGGTCGCCGGATCCGTCCGCCAACGGCTACCTCGCCTTCGCCGCCATGCTGATGGCCGGTCTGGACGGCATCGAGCGCCGCCTCGATCCGGGGGAGCCCCTGGACAAGGACATCTACGGCCTGTCGCCGGAGGAACTGAAGGACATCCCGAAGATGCCGGGCTCCCTCGACGAGGCGCTCGCCCGCCTGCAGGCCGACCACGAGTTCCTGCTCCAGGGCGACGTCTTCACGGAGGACGTGATCCACACCTGGCTGAAGTACAAGGTGGAGAAGGAGATCACGCCGATCCGGACGAGGCCGTCGCCCATGGAGATGGCGCTCTACTTCGACATCTGAACGAGGAGGAGACGGGCGGGGGGCCGGGGTGGTTCGAACCCGCG
Organism: Vulgatibacter sp.; assembly: GCA_035565615.1. Classification (GTDB taxonomy): domain Bacteria; phylum Myxococcota; class Myxococcia; order Myxococcales; family Vulgatibacteraceae; genus Vulgatibacter. The sequence continues at coordinate 28,873 of DATMSB010000044.1, forward strand.
GAATCGGCCACCCGCCCCGCGACCCTTGCCTCGCCTCCGTGGTAGATCTGCCGGATGCGTCTCCGGCACCTGATCCTCCTCGCCTCCCTCGCAGCGATCCTCCCCTCGTTCGGTTGCGGCTCCGACGACGATCCGCCCGCCGATCCGTGCCTCGGCGTCGTCTGCCGCCAGGGCCAGGACTGCCGCGAGGGGATCTGCGTCGACAGGAAGGATCCCGAGCCCACGGGCTGCCGGTCGAACAACGACTGCCAGTTCGATCCGGCGGGCGCCTTCTGCGAGAGGGAGACCGGCCGCTGCGTCGCCTGCCTGGACGACGGCCACTGCCACGAGGGCCGCACCTGCGAGCTGGGCATCTGCGCCGGCGCCGTCTGCACCGACGATCGGGACTGCGCCGCGCCCACGCCGGTGTGCGCCGAGGACGGCGCCTCCTGCGTCGAGTGCCGCGACGACGAGGGCTGCGGCGAGGGCGAGGTGTGCAGCGCCGGCGCCTGCGTGGACGCGCCGTGTGCCGAGGACGCCGACTGCACCGATCCGGAGGCGCCCCGGTGCGCGCCGTCCGGGCTCTGCGTGGCCTGCCTCGTCGACGGCGACTGCGCCCACGGCGAGATCTGCGAGGAGAACGCCTGCGTTCCCCGGCCCGGCTGCCACGCCGACGTCGACTGCGAGGGGGATCCCGCCGGGGCCCGCTGCGACACCGATACCGGCGCGTGCGTCCCCTGCGTCGAGGACGACCACTGCGGCTTCGCCGAGGCCTGCGTCGACAACGCCTGCGGCCCGAGGTCGTGCGAGGTCCTCGAGGACTGCCCCGCCGGCGCGATCTGCGTCGACGAGGTCTGCGCGCCCCTCGGCGCCTGCGAGGAGGATCCGGACTGCGCCGCCGATCCCCGGGTGCCCCGGTGCAGCGCCGCCTCCACCTGCGTGGCGTGCACCTCCGACGCCGACTGCGGCGGGGGCCGCTGCGTAGGTGACGTCTGCCTGCCCCCGGAGGCATGCACCTCCGACGCCCAGTGCAAGGGCTCGTTCGTCTGCACCGGCGGAGGGTGCGCCGCGTGCCGCACCGACGAGCAGTGCCCCCGCGGCGCCTGCCGCCAGGGCGTGTGCGAGGATCGGATCTCCTGCGTGAAGGACGCCGACTGCGCCTCCGGAAGCTGCGTCGCCGGCGCCTGCGAGGCGTGCGGCTCCGACCTCGACTGCCGGCCCGGCCTCTGGTGCGAGGGCGGGGCGTGCGCGGCGGGCGCCGCCTGCGCCGACCACCTCGACTGCGCCGCGGGCGAGCTCTGCGACGGCGCCACCTGCCAGCCGGCGGGCTGCAGCGACGACACCCTCGAGCCGGACGGCGGGCCCGCCGCCGCGCGGCCGGTGGGGTTGGGCACGCCGGCGAGCCGCGTGCTCTGCCCCAACGACGAGGACTGGATGGCGTTCGCCGCCGCCGCCGGCTCTCCCCTCGAGGTCTCCGTCCTCGCCGGCCTCGACGACCTCGAGCTGTCGCTCGTGTGGTTCGAGCCCGGCGACGAGCGGGTGCGCCACGAGGTGCGCGCGGTGCGGCAGAAGATCCTCGTCCCCTCGCTGCCGCCCGCCGCCGCCAACCGCTACTTCCTGCGGGTGCGGGGCGAGGCCGGCGCCCAAGGGGCGTACACGCTCCTGCCCAAGGCGGGGACGGCCGCGTGCACCGACGCCCTCGAGCCCAACAACCGCTGGGACGTCTCGCCCCCCGCGATCGAGCCCGGCGTCCTCTACGAGGGGCTGACGGTCTGTGATGCGGACTATTACAGAGTCGCCGTGCCCGCCCACCACGCGGTGGCGGTGTACGCCCTGTACGACGACGGCGAGGCGCAGGTGTCGCTGTTCACGGAGGCGGGGCAGCCCGTCCCGGGGACCCGCAACTCGCCGACCACCGTCATGGGCGGAGGCCGGGTGCTGGAGTGGGACGGCAGCGCCGCGGCCACCCAGGTGCTGGCGCGGGTGCAGCCGCCGGGCGCCACCCAGCGGCCGCCCTCCTCGTACCGGCTCTACGTCGCCGTCACCCCGAGCGTCGCGTGCGACGCCGGGCCGATGCTCCTCGACCTCGGCGAGGACAGGGCCCGCGCCACCGGCGCCACCCTCGGCCGCGCCGCCGGCACCCTCCCCGGCGCATGCGGTGCGGGCGGCCCCGAGGTCACCTACGCGCTGCGCCTGGACGAGCCGTCGCGGCTCGTGGCGCGGGTCGCCGCTCCCTTCGACGCCGTGCTCTCCCTGCGGGACGCGGCGTGCACCGCCGAGCAGAGCTGCGGCACGGCGGCGGGCGGCGCCGGCACTCTCGACGTCCCCCGGCTCGAGCCGGGCGACTACGTCCTCGCCGTCGGCGGTCCGCCGGGGCAGGCCGGCCCCTTCGACCTCGCCCTACGCCGCCTCGATCCCATCGACCCGCCGGCCAACGATTCGTGCGTCGCGCCCATCCCGCTGGCGGTGGGGCCGACCACGGTGGTCGCCAGCGGCGACACCGAGGGCGCCACGCCGTCCGGCCCCGGGGGGAACCTGTGCCTGCCCGCGGCGCCCGACGTGTACTACTCGTTCGACCTGGCGGCCGGCGCCCGGGTGGTGGCGGAGGTCACCGCGGACGAAGCGGTCTCCCTCGCCTTCGCCGACGACGCCTGCGCGGCGAGCGGCCCCTGCACGCCGGCGGGCCGCAAGCAGCGCCTCGACCACACCCTCGACGCCGGCACGCACCTGCTCCGGGTGGCCTCCGCCACCGGCGCCGCCACCTCGTTCACGCTGCGGGTGACCGCGCCCGATCCGCTGCCCAACGACACCTGCGCCGCGGCCGCGCCGCTGGCGGTCCCGGGCGCCGCCTCCGGCGACACCACCTGGGCCACCAACGAGGTGGCCTTCCCCCTCGCCGAGAGCTGCACCGGCTACTACGTGGACGCCGGCGAGGTCTTCCACGCCGTCACCCTGGAGGAGGATCAGACGATCGAGGTGGAGCTCGCGCCGGGGCCGGGCTTCGACGCCGCGCTCTACGTGATGGACGCGTGCGACGCGACCGCCTGCCTCGCCGGCGCCGACGCGCCCGGCGCGGGCGTGGTCGAGCGGCTCTCCTTCACCGCGCCCGAGGCGGGGACCTACTTCCTCGTCGTCGACGGCGCGGCGGGCGGCGGTACGTATACGCTGACGGTGTCCGCGATCCCCTGATGCCCCAAGCGGTGCCTCCGCAGGTGCGCGATCGAAGAAAAGAGCCATCGAACCGCACACCTTGGGCGGAGTCGGAGCGGTGCGTCGCGACCGACGAGGGCGGCTCTATTCGACTTCGAGAAACTCGACCATCCATTCATTCCAGGGCACCGGATACCAGGTGGCCCACTTGAATGAATCTTCTCGACCGATGCCTTCGAAAATGAAGGATGTGTCTTCGTTTACCATTGCCAGGAACAAATGGCCGCTCTCCTGAAGTTCCAGGAGGGCAATCCTTTCCTTCTCATCAATGGATACCTCGTCATCAGAGGGACCGAGCTTGTCGGCCAGCATCTCCTCCGAGTATGCGTTCACCAGCGTGTCGATATGGTTGCCTGCCTCATCCCAAATCTGCAACGGAACAAGGCGGCCTCCGACGCCGAACGCATGGATGTAGGTGTAGCTCTCGCTTATCGTTATTGAGTGCTTCTGGCACGAATCCGTCTCGACCAGCCAGTTCCCTCGCCACCGTAAGCCGCGTTCGGAATGGATCTCGAGGTGCCGAACGCCTGAGGGGAGAAAGAGGATTTTGGCGTCATCCGATCCTTCACAACCGGATCCCATGCCGTCGAAGGCCTCGACCTCCTGACCTCCGCGGGTGAAGAACTGGATTTCACCATAGCGCTCTGGATGGTCGAAGCGAAAGGCGACGAATGCAGGATCGCCAACCTCCTCCTCTCCTCCCGAGCCGCCAGTTCCGCCAGCTCCGGCTGTGCCGCCTGATCCGCCTGAACCTCCGCCAACTCCGCCCGCACCCCCTTGGCTCATGTCCTGGCCTCCAGCACCACCATTCAGACCATTCGGATCCGGCTCGCCTCCGCAGGCCGCCAAGACGACCAAGGCCACCGTGGTCCAGGAAATGGTTCGTGCAAATAGCTTGAACATGTTGTACTCCTATGACGGCAAGTGCCGATCCGGCTTTGACGGCCAGATCGGCACTTCCTCTTGGTGTGCGAACCTACTTGCAGGGGCTCGAGGTGTAGCACCCAGTTCCCCAGCACCACTCGTGTGTGTCATGCGCACTTGTGCCGAGGTGAGTCGCTGAGACTTCAGACCGCATCCCCATAAAGGCTGGGCCACGGCCATACTGGGCCGGATTGAAGGACTGCCTAACCCTGGTAACGTTGTTGAACGTTCTTGTGGGTAGCTGAGTCTTGTCGAGCCGGCAGGTCCAAAAATCGGATGTCGAGGACTCCAGCTTCATATCTACCTGATTTGGATTCAGTATTACCGAGCTGCAGACGACTGGTAGGCGCACCACGATGTTGCCGATCTTGCTGAAAGAAGTCGATCCGCAGAAATAGGTGTGGTAAGGCTTGGGAACGACCACAGCTTCCGCCCACACTTTGTAGTGCGTCGGGTTTCCGTGCATATCGATAAAATCTCGCCATACGAACGTCTCAACTCCGAACTGCTGAGGCCCAGCGTTCGGAGCAGCCATCATGAGGCTGGGTGGGGTGGCCTCGGAACCACCTTGGGAGAGACTCGAGGCGGCCATCGCAGGAGGGGCAGAAGAAGCTGAGGAATCACCGCACTCCACCGGGCACTGCGCGGGGTCGACGACGCAGACGATTCTATTGCCCACCACATAGTATCCATGGGGGCCGCCAAGGAATGTGGTGATGGGATCGTCGACCTCAACCGGATCCTTGCCATCCGGGTGCGCCTTGTACGGGATTCCGACCACCGTGACGGATAGCGAGAGGCTGGCGATCCCGGTGTCGGGATCGATGGGAAAATCGGCGTTGAAGACGTCTCTCATGAAGGCTTGGTACTCTTCCTCCGACCCGAACCACAAGGTAGAGGTGGGTACAGGGAATGCAGCCATCCCGTACCCTGCGTTGATGGTCAGCTCGCCCGGCGCGCCGCGAATGAACTCCACCATTTCGTCCGGTTGATCCATGGCGGCAGGGTTGAAATCTGCCAGGCCAAATCCCGTGATGTCGTCACCGTCACCGACGGTGGACGGCAGGTCACCGTCGGCCCACGTCGAATCATCCGCCCAGCTGAAGGATGGGACTACGAACCCCCCCCTGCCAGAAGCGCACCAACCACTGCAAAGACACTGCTTCGCATGTTCGTTACTCCTGCTGTTAGTTTGCACGCGCCGAGCGGCACCCCATGCGCCACCCCACGCAAACGGATACGCTACGAATCGTATAAGTTGCTTGTCAAGCCACCGTGGATGAGCAGGCTCCTGGTGTCCGACACTGAACGCTTCCGGGGGGAATCGCACGAATGGCGTTCCCCGCTCTTGCGCGCTTCGATGATGTCTGGGGCAGGTCCTTGGTGATTACGCGCCGAGGTAGGCGCGACGGACCTCGTCGGAGGCGAGCAGGTCGCCGCCCGTCCCCTCCATGGTGATCGTGCCGGTCTCGAGGACGTAGGCGCGGTGGGCGAGCTGCAGCGCCTTGGCCGCGTTTTGCTCCACGAGAAGGATCGCGGTGCCTCGATCGCGGTTCACCGCCACGAGGGTCTCGAAGATCCGCTCCACCACCTGGGGCGCCAGGCCCAGCGAGGGCTCGTCGAGCAGGAGCAGCTTGGGGCGGCTCATCAGCGCGCGGGCGACGGCCAGCATCTGCTGCTCGCCGCCGGAGAGGGTCCCCGCCACCTGGTCCACCCGCTCCTTCAGGCGGGGGAAGAGGGAGAAGCCGTGCTCCATGTCGGCCTCGACCGCGTCCTTGTCGCGGCGGAGGAACGCGCCGAGGGCCAGGTTCTCGCCCACGGTGAGGTTCAGGAAGATCCCCCGCCCTTCCGGCGCGTGGGCGAGACCCATCGGCACCAGGGTGTGGGCCTTTCGCCCGGCGATCGATGCGCCGTCGAAGCGGATGCTCCCGGCGGTGGGCGCGATCATCCCAGAGATCGCCCGCAGGGTCGTGCTCTTGCCGGCGCCGTTGGAGCCGATCAGCGCGACGATCTCGGAGTCCTGCACCGACAGCGAGATCCCGTGGAGCGCGCGGATCGCGCCGTAGCCGGCGTGGAGATCCGTCACCTCCAGGAGGGCAGGGGCCGCGCTCATCGGCTCGCCTCCCGGACGTCGTCGGGCTTCTCGCCCGCTTCGCCGCTGCCGCCCGCTGCGCCGCCCGCGCCCGCCGCGCCGCCGGATCCGCTCTCGCCGCCGGATCCGCTCTCGCTGCCGCTCGTGCCCAGGTAGGCCTCGATCACCTTGGGGTTCCTGCGCACCTCGTCCGGCGCGCCCTCCGCGATCCGCACGCCGTGGTCCAGCACGCAGAGCCGCTCGCACACGCCCATCACCAGCTTCATGTCGTGCTCGATCACCAGGATGGCCAGCTCGTGCCGATCGCGGATCCAGCGGATCAGCTTCATCAGCTCGAGCTTCTCCTGGGGGTTCATGCCCGCCGCGGGCTCGTCGAGGAGCAGGCAGCGCGGCCCGGTGGCCAGCGCCCGCGCGATCTCCAGGCGGCGCTGCTCGCCGTAGGGGAGGTTTTTGGCGAGCTCGTCGCGCCGGTCGGCGAGGCCCAGGGTCTCCAGCAGCTCCATGGACCGCTCGCGGATGGCCGTCTCCTCCCGGAAGGCCGCCGGCCCGCCGAGGACGCTGCCCAGCCACGACACCTTGGCGCGGTGGTGGCAGGCGATCCGCACGTTGTCGAGGACGGACAGCTCCTTGAACAGCCGGATGTTCTGGAAGGTGCGGGCGAGCCCCCTCGCGGCGATCTCGTTCGGCCGCATGCCGCTCACCTGCTCGCCGGCGATGCGCACCTCGCCCGAGGTGGGGCGGTACACGCCGGTGAGCACGTTGAACGCGGTGGTCTTGCCCGCGCCGTTCGGCCCGATCAGCCCCACCAGCTCCCCCGGCGCCACCCGGAGGTCGAAGTCGGTGAGGGCCTGGAGGCCGCCGAAGCGGATGGAGACGTGGTCCGCGTGGAGGATCGGCTCGCTCACGGGGCAGGCTCCGTCGCGCGGGCCTTTCGGACGGGCCACAGGTCCCAAAGCTCGCGGCTGCCCAGGATCCCCCGGGGCCGCACCAGCATCAGCACCACCAGCAGGCTGGCGTAGATCACCATGCGCAGGTCGACGCCGGTGTAGTCCTGCAACGGGCGCAGCGCCTCGGGGAGGATGGTGAGGACCACCGCCGCCATCACCGCGCCGGAGATCGATCCCAGGCCGCCCAGCACCACCATCGCCACCACCTCGATCGACTTCACGAAGGTGAAGTCCTTCGGCGAGAGGATCTGAAGGTAGTGGCCGAGGAGGGCCCCGGCGACGCCCGCGAAGAACGACGAGACCACGAACGCCTTCACCTTGTAACGGGTGGTGTTCACGCCCATCGCCTCCGCCGCCACCTCGTCCTCCCGCACGGCGAGGAGCGCCCTGCCGTGGGTGGAGGCGACCAGGCGCTTGGAGCCGATCACCACCACGAACACCCAGAGGAAGATCCAGGAGAGGGTCGTGGAGGGCGGGATCCCGATGAGGCCGGTGGCGCCGCCGGTGATGGAGAGGTTCTCGATCACCACCCGGATGATCTCGGAGAAGCCCAGGGTGACGATGGCGAGGTAGTCGCCCCGTAGCCGCAGCGAGGGGAGGCCGACGAGGAGGCCGGCGAGCCCCGCCGCCGCGCCGCCCGCCAGGGTGCCGGCGAAGAAGAGGAGGGCGTCGGAGGCGCCGGTGGGGAGGAAGGAGAGCTGGTACTCGCCGCCGATGGCGGTGGTGATCCCCGCGGCGACGTAGCCGCCCACCGCCATGAAGCCCGCGTGGCCCAGGGAGAACTGGCCCGTGACCCCGTTGATCAGGTTCAGCGACACCGCGAGGACCACGTTGATCCCGGCGAGGCCGGCCACGTAGGCGACGTAGGAGTCGCGGCTGGCGGGGACGATCCAGCCGAGGAGCGCCACGACGGCGAAGCCCCCGAACACCGGGGAGAGGCTGCGGGACCACACCTGGCCGGGAGTGGGGCTCATGGCGCGCTAGACCTTCTCCGTGACGGCCCGGCCGAAGAGCCCGGACGGCTTGATCACCAGCACGAGGATGAGGATCCCGAAGGCGACCGCGTCGCGGTAGCTCGAGGTGCCGTAGCCGACGACCAGCGCCTCCACCAGGCCGATGAGGATCCCGCCCGCCATGGCGCCCTTCACGTTGCCGATCCCGCCCAGCACCGCGGCGACGAAGGCCTTGAGGCCGAGCATCACGCCCATGGTGGGCTCGATCCGCGGGTAGCTCATGCCCACCAGGATCCCGGCGGCGGCGGCCAGCACCGAGCCCAGCACGAAGGTGAAGGCGATCACGCGGTCGGGGTGGATCCCCATCAGCGCCGCGGTGCGGGCGTCGAAGGACACGGCGCGCATGGCCGTACCCAGCCGGGTGTGGAAGATGAGCCGGTGGAGGCCCACCATCAGCACCACCGCGGAGACGAAGGTCACCGCCTGGAGCTTGCGCAGCGACACGCCGCCCAGGTCGAGGAGCTGCCCGTCCGCCAGGAGGGAGGGGAAGAACTGCGGCGACGGCCCCATGAAGAAGGGGAGCTGGCCGATGCCCTGGATCAGCATCGACACGCCGATCGCGGTGATGAGGGCGTTGAGCCGCGGCTTGCCGCGCAAGGGGCGGTAGGCCACCCGCTCGATCGCCAGGCCCACGACGGCGCACGCCGCCATGGCCACGCCGAGGATCGCGAGGAAACGCGGCTCCTCGCGGAACATCGGCAGCCACCGGGCCGAGTAGAACCCCGCGAACGAGCCGAGCATGAACACCTCGGCGTGCGCGAAGTTGATGAGCTGCAGCACGCCGTACACCAGGGTGTAACCCAGTGCGATGAGGGCGTACACGGAGCCGAGGGAGAGGCCGTTGATGAGGTGCTGAGCGAGCTCGGTCACGGGCCGTCCGTCTAGGGATCCACGGTGGCCGCGAACACCGGCTTGCGGCCCTTGATCTCGAGCACCACCGCGGGCTTCACCGCGTTGCGGTCCGAGTCGATGGTGATCTTCCCCGTCACGCCCTGGAAGTCCTTGGTCGCCGCCAGCGCGTCCCGCAGCTTGGCGCCGTCCGTGCTGCCAGCGGCCTTCACCGCCTGGGCCGCGATCATCACCGCGTCGTAGGCGAGCGCGCTCATGGCGTCGGAGGCCTGGCCGTAGGCGGCCTCGTACTTCTGGAGGAAGCTCCGGATGCGGGGATCCGGGTTGTCCAGGGAGTAGTGGTTGGAGAAGTACGAGCCCTCGAGGGCGTCGCCGGCGATCTCGTAGAGCTTGCTCGAATCCCAGCCGTCGCCGCCGAGCAGCGGCACCTTGATGCCCAGCTCGCGGGCCTGCCGCGCCACCAGCGCCACGTCGGTGTAGTAGCCGGGGACGTAGATCGCCTGGGGCGAGGCCGCGCGGATGGTGGTGAGCTGCGCCTTGAAGTCGATGTCGCCCGCCGAGTAGCTCTGGTCGGCGACGATGGTGCCGCCCCGATCGACGAAGCTCTCCACGAAGTAGTTGGCGAGGCCCACCGAGTAGTCGTTGCGCACGTCGCGCAGCACCGCCACCTTGTCGATCTGCAGCGTCTCCCTGGCGAACTTCGCCATCACCGTCCCCTGGAAGGGGTCGACGAAGCAGATGCGGAAGACGTAGTCCTTGCCCTCGGTCACCCGGGGGTTGGTGGACGCGGGGGTGAGCATCGGCACCTTGTTGCTCTGCGCGATCGGCGCCATCGCCAGCGAGCGGGAGGAGGCCACCTCCCCGATCACCATGTGCACCTTGTCCTGCACGATGAGGCGGGTGGTGGCGGCCGCCGCCTCGGTCGGCTTGCCCTGATCGTCGTAGGTGATCACCCGGATCTTCTTGCCGTCGATCCCGCCCGCGTCGTTGATCTCCTTCACCGCCAGCATGATCCCGTTGTGGGTCGAGGCGCCGAAGGTCGCCTCCTGGCCGGTGAGGCTGCTCACCTCGCCGAAGACGATCTCGCCCTCGTGGGGGTCCTTCCAGGAGCCGGCGGTCTCGCCCGGGGCGGAACCGGCCGCCGACTTTTTCTCACATGCTGTGCCAAAAACGAACACCATGGTGGCGAGCGCCACCAGGGTGGGACCCGGTCGAAGGACCTGCATGAGGATGCTCCCTTGCGTGTCGGCGTATTGAACCAAGCCCGGTCGGCATCGGTCAACCGTGCTGACGTTGACAGCCTTCGAGGGCCAAGTTACGCCTCTGCCATGTCCCCACCGCTGATCCTCCTCGTCGACGACAACAAGGAACTCGCCGATCTGCTCGCGCAGATCCTGGAGGAGGCGGGCTACAGGGCTCGCACCTGCTATCGGGGCCGCTCCGCCATCGACGCGCTCCACCGGGAGAGGCCGGCCGTTGCGGTGGTCGATCTCCTCCTCCCGGACCTGGTCGGCTACGAGGTCGCCAAGGAGTTCAAGGCGGCGAACGTGCCGTTCATCCTGGTCACCGGCGTCTTCAAGGGGGCCAAGCACTCGTTCGAGGCCAAGGCGCGGTTCGGCGCCGCCGGCTGGTTCGAGAAGCCCTTCGAGGCGGGGCGGCTCCTCGAGGCGATCCGCGCGATCGTCCCGCCGGGGGAGAGGCCGGTGGCGCGGAAGGAGACGTTCGACGTCGAGCTCGACATCGACGTCGACGAGCGTGACAGCACCCCCCAGAGCCCCCTGGAGATGACGGGCCGGATCGCGGTGAAGAGCTCGAACGTCCAGGCCGTCCTCACCGGGACCGACTTTGCGCTGAATCAGCCCACCTCCGGCCAGAAGATCGTGAGGACCGGGCCCTCCCTGCCATCGAAGGAGCAGGTCAGCCCCGACGGCAGGAGCCGCCGCGGCGTCCTCGAGAACAACCTCCCCCAGCTCATCGCCGCCTTCTGGCAGCTCCAGGAGACGGGCGAGCTCGGCCTGCAGCGGGGCAAGGTCAAGAAGGTGATCTACTTCGAGAAGGGCCACCCGGTCTTCGCCCTCTCGAACCTGGCCGCCGATCGCTTCGGCACCTTCCTGGCCCGGGTGGGCAAGATCACCGAGGAGCAGCTCCGCGCCGCCACCGCCGCCGCCATGGCCCAGAAGCGCCGGACCGGCGACGTGCTCATCGAGATGGGCCTGCTGCAGGACGCCGAGCGCATGTACTA
>DATMSB010000045.1:0-39371 GCA_035565615.1 Vulgatibacter sp.
GATGCGGCTCGCCAGACGTTCCAACTTCGCGGTGAGGCGCACCGATGCCTCCTCCGCGTCCTGCAGCTCTTCGCCCAGCTTCACCCGGTGGGCCTCGGGCACCTGGGGCGATGCCAGCGCCTTCGCCAGCTCCTCGCCCACCGAGCCCAGCGCCTCCTCTGCGACGTCGAGCTCGCCTCGCAGGAAGAGGAAGCTGCCTCGGATCTCCTCCAGGGTCATCCCCTCCGCCATCATCGCCTTGATGGCGTTGACGCGGCGGAAGACGTTCGTCGGGTAGACGCCGACGCTCCCCTGGTTCTTGCCCTTGCGTCCCACGCGCCGGCTCCGGGGGAGGAGCCCCGCCTGCACGTACTTGCGGAACGTCCCTTCGCTGAAACGCACGCCTCGCTGCTGGAAGAGGGCGATCACCTGCCGCGCCGACACGCCGGTGGCTCGGTGTTCGTCCTCGAGTGCGGCCAGCTCTTCGTCCGAGAGGAGAGATGCCATTCAATCCCCTTTCACGTTCCACTGTGGAGCTTGAGTGGAGGAGCGTCAATGGAATCCATTCGAGGGAGCAAGCGCTCCCTGTGGGAAACTCCGCTCGCTCGGCGGAGCGGAGGGGATCGAGGCGGGATCGGGGGTGCGGCGGGCGCAGCGCGAGCGCCGGTGTCGGCCGGGCGATCGGCGGATGCGACGCGAGCACAGCAGGCGCGAGTGGGAAGGCGGAGGCACGCGGCCGCGGGCGCAGTTGGACGCTCCGGTGGCGTCGCTCGAGCGGCCCGGACGCGACGCGGCGCCGCCGGATCGGGCGGCGTTCCTGCAGGCGGGCTATGCGGGGATCACCTGCAGCGCAGGGGCGTGCGGGTCGTACCGTCGAGCTCGCTCACGGCGTCGGCCTCGATCAGCAGCGTCAGCTTCCGCTCGGGATCCACCCGGATCGAGAGCGAACAGGGGGCGCTCCCCTCCCTCTCGATCCGCAGCGCCCTGCGGCCCGCCGCCACCATGAGGCTGGCGGGAGACGGGCCCAACTCGATCGCCCGGTTGCCGTCGATGCGCACCGACGATCGGCCCGGCAGCCTGGTCGCGAGGACGAGGTTCCCCTCCCCCCCGGCTGCCGCCGAGGCGATCCGCTCGCGGTTCCTGGGCAAGGGCTTCGGCCCGGAGGGCGAGGCGCCGAGAGGAGCCCCTTGGGCCACCTGGCCGGACGATGCTCGTTTCGCCGACGGGCCTGCGGTGGGCTCGGCCGGCGCCGTCCCGCCTCTCGCCGGGGTCGACGCGGGCGGATCGGCGACCTCCGCCAGCCGGGGTTCGCTCCCCGTCGATCGAGCGGCGCCTTGCGCCGGCAGTGGGACGCTCGCCACCCCGAGCGCTGGCGTGGGATCGACGCGGTTGCTCGACCGAAGCTCGTCCGCCGCGTCGGGATCGGCCGACCCGACCGACCGCGGCCCCCTCGACCCTTCGGCAGGGGCCTGCGGATCGACATCGTCCGAGGGACGCGAATCGAGCGGCGCACCGAGGGGCGCCGGCGTCGCCGGGTCGAGCGCGTCGGCTCCACGGGCGCCTGAAGGCCCACCCAGCAGGAACCAGCCGGCTCCGGCGGAGAGGACCACGGCGGACGCGGCCCCGATGAGGATCGGTCGACCTCGCGTCCTTCGCGCCGAAGCCCGGCCCGGCGAGACGGGCCCGGGCTCCGCCGTCTCGGCCCGGGGATCGGCGCCTGCCGCCGGGGCCCCCGCCCTGCTCTCCATCGCCTCTACCCGGGACTCGGCCCGTGCCGCCTGGATCCCCGCCCCGCGATCCACCGTCTCCGCGTGCGGATCGGCGACCGCCCTCCCGCCGGGCCGCCCCTCCCGACCTTCGGGCGCGTCGCCGCGAGGCGTCGAAAGGGGCGCCGATCGCTGCTCCACCGTCTCCGCCCCCGGCCCGAAGGCGGACTCGATCGAGATCTCCACCGACGAGGCGGTGCCGCCGGCGGACGCCACCGCCCCGCCGCCGGGCGGCTCCGCCACCCTCGCCGTCGGCTGCATCGCAGGGGGGCCATAGACCGCGGTCCCGGATCCGAGGCGCCGCTGCAGCTCCGCCAGATCGATGTCGGCCTGCGATCGGATCAGCCGCAGGGTGAGGTCGGCGAGGTCGCGAGCCGCCGCGGTGGAGTCGGGCCGCTCCCCCTTATCGCGGGCGAGTAGCCGCAGCACCAGCTCGTCGACGGCAGGCGGCACCTCGAGCGCGAAGCTCGAGGGCGGGGAGAGCTCCTTCTCGAGCACCTGCATCAGCACCGCGGCGTCGGAGTCCCCCTCGAAGAGCGGCCTCCCCGCCAAGCACTCCCAGAGCACGATCCCCAGGGCGAAGACGTCGGCCCGCCCGTCCAGCTCCTCCCCGCGGACCTGCTCGGGCGCCATGTACGCGCACTTGCCCCGCACGCGGCCGGGCTGGGTCACGTGGGAGCGGTTCACCGCCTTGGCGATTCCAAAGTCGGCGAGCTTCACCTCGCCTTCCCGGGAGATGAGCACGTTCTGCGGCGACACGTCCCGGTGGACGATCCCCAGCCGCTCGCCGCCGGGACCCGAGAGGCGGTGCGCGTACCCCAGGGCCTTGGCGACCTCGGCGGCGACGTGGAGGCTGGGCGCCAACCCGAGCCGGATCCCCTTCGCCCGGCAGATCCGAAGGAGCGCGGCCAGGGTCCGCCCCCGGACCAGCTCCATCGCGAGGAAGTGCACTCCGTCGGCCTCGCCGAAATCGAAGGTCTGAACGATGTTCGCGTGGTTGAGGCGGGCCGAGAGCCGAGCCTCGTCCAGGAACATGGCGGTGAACTGGGGCTCCTCCGAGAGCTCGTGGCGGATCACCTTGACGGCCACGTCCTTCTCGAAGCCACCCGCCGCCGACAGCGACGCCCGGTAGACGGTGGCCATCCCTCCGCCGCCCACCCGCTCGAGGAGGGTGTATCGTCCGAAGCTGGCAGGGAGCGCGGGGCCCAGCGGGCCCCCGGCGCTCGAGTCGGGTCCCAAGATCCACGTCTCCGCGTGGCAGTCGCTCGCGCTCGGTGTGTCCTTTCGAGCCTACCACGCGATCGCCGGGCCGCCAGCCTCGCGCCCGGCCGGGACGCTGCCAGGAGGGCTTTCCCGGGGCCTTCGGGCCGGGATCCGCGCGCTTCTCCCCGGGCGCGCGGGGCGTCCGGCCCGCCAGGGCCCGACTCTTCGTCATTCTCTCCCCGCGCTCGTTGACAAGGCCCCGTCGACTCTTATGGTAGCGCGCGCAAAGGCCCTTGGGCGGCCGACAACCAGTGAGGAAAACGTGGGCAAAATCATCGGTATCGATCTGGGAACGACGAACTCCTGCGTCGCCGTCATGGAGGGCAAGGAGGCCACCGTCATCGCCAACGAGGAGGGGCACCGGGTCACGCCCTCCGTCGTCGCCTTCGGCAAGGACGACGAGGTGCTCGTGGGCCAGGTCGCCCGCCGGCAGGCGATCACCAACCCCGAGAACACCCTCTATTCGATCAAGCGCTTCATGGGCCGCAAGTTCGACGAGGTCGCCGGCGAGGCGGCCCGCATGCCCTTCAAGGTGGAGAAGAGCGCCAACGGCGACGTGGCGATCTCCGCCCGCGGCAAGCAGTTCACACCGCCGGAGGTGAGCGCCCGCATCCTGCAGAAGCTGAAGCGCGCCGCCGAGCAGTACCTCGGCGAGACCGTCAGCGAGGCGGTGATCACCGTCCCCGCCTACTTCAACGACGCCCAGCGCCAGGCCACCAAGGACGCCGGCCGCATCGCGGGCCTCGAGGTGAAGCGCATCGTCAACGAGCCGACCGCGGCGGCCCTCGCCTACGGCCTCGACGCCAAGAAAAACGAGCTCATCGCGGTCTACGACTTCGGCGGCGGCACCTTCGACATCTCGATCCTCGAGGTGGGGGAGAACGTGGTGGAGGTGATCGCCACCAACGGCGACACGCACCTGGGCGGCGACGACATCGACGACCGGGTGATGGCGCACCTCATCGCCGAGTTCAAGAGCGACACGGGCATCGACGTCTCCAACGACAAGATGGTCCTGCAGCGCCTCAAGGAGGCCGCCGAGAAGGCGAAGATCGAGCTCTCCTCCACCATGGAGACGGAGATCAACCTCCCCTTCCTCACCGCGGACCAGACCGGCCCGAAGCACCTCAGCATCCGCCTCACCCGCGCCAAGCTGGAGCAGCTCGTCGACGACCTCGTCGAGCGAACCATGGAGCCGGTGCGCAAGGCCCTCGCCGACGCCGGCAAGAAGCCGGGCGACATCGACGAGGTGGTGATGGTCGGCGGCTCCACCCGCATGCCGCGGGTGCAGGAGGTGGTGAAGCAGTTCTTCGGCAAGGAGCCGAACCGCAGCGTCAACCCGGACGAGGTGGTCGCCGTGGGCGCGGCGGTCCAGGCCGGCGTGCTCTCCGGCGAGGTGAAGGACCTCCTCCTTCTCGACGTCACCCCGCTCTCCCTCGGCATCGAGACCCAGGGCGGCGTGTTCACGCGGCTGATCCCCCGCAACACCACCATCCCCACCCGCCGCAGCGAGGTCTTCTCCACCGCCGCCGACAGCCAGACCTCCGTCGAGGTCCACGTGCTCCAGGGCGAGCGGGAGATGGCGGCGGGCAACAAGACGCTGGGCCGGTTTCACCTGGACGGCATCCCGACAGCCCCCCGCGGCGTGCCGCAGATCGAGGTCACCTTCGACATCGACGCCAACGGCATCGTGAACGTCTCCGCCAAGGACAAGGCCACCGGCAAGGAGCAGAAGATCACCATCACCTCCTCGTCCGGCATGACCAAGGAGGAGATCGAGCAGGCCATCGCCGACGCCGCGAGCCACGAGGCCGAGGACCGGAAGCGGCGCGAGGAGGTCGACGCACGCAACCGCGCCGACACGATGGCCTACCAGACGGAGAAGATGCTGGCCGAGAGCAAGGACAAGCTCCCCGCCCAGCTCGCCTCGGAGGTGAGCGACAAGCTCGCGGCGCTGAAGGGCGCCATCGAGCGACAGGCCTCCAAGGAGGATCTGCAGAAGGCCATGGACGAGCTCACCGCCGTGTCCCACAAGATGGCGGAGGAGATGTACAAGACCGCCGCCGCCGAGGCGCCCGCGAACGAGGCCGCCGCCAACACCGCGGCCGGCACCGCCGCGACCGGCACGGCCGGTGCCAGCGCGGACAAGGACTCCGGCGTCGTCGACGCGGAGTTCGAGGAGCAGCGCTAGGACGAGCTCCAGGCGCGGGTTCCGAACGAGCCCGACCCTCCGAGGAGGGGGTCGGGCCCTTCTTTTTGATCCCCAAGGGCCGCGGGCGGAGGCGGGCAGCGGCAGCCCTCCCGCCCTCTCCCACAGGAACCGACGACACTGTCTGTTGCAGAACGCGCGGAGGTCCGCTAGTTTCACCCAATGTTCTTTTCATCAGGAGTTCGCATGCGGTTCAGTTCCCTCACTGTCGCGATGATGTTCGCGCTGGCTTTCTCTTTTGGTTGCGACTCGTCGGAGGATGAGCCCGGCGGGACCGGCGGCACGGCCGGCGTCGTGAGCACCGGCGGGACCGGTGGTGGCACCGGCGGCACGGGTGGCGGCACCGGCGGGACCGGCGGCGACACCGGCACGGGTGGCACCGGCGGCGACACCGGCACTGGCGGCACCGGCGGGGACACCGGCACCGGCGGAACCGGCGGGGACACCGGCACCGGCGGGACCGGCGGCGACACCGGCACCGGCGGGACCGGCGGCGACGACGCCCCGTAGGGGGTCCCGCACACCCACCGCTCCTCGGCGGCGACGTCGAGGAGCACCTGGTGCGCCGGCGGCGACCTGCCCCACGGCATCCAGAGCCCGACCCTCTTCATTGGGGGTCGGGCTTTCTTCGTGGGCGATCGCCTCGCGAACCGGCTGGACGGGAGCGGTTCCGCCCCCTCCCTAACGGAGAATCGTGAACCGTCGTCGCGTCGGCGCACCAACCGCTCCGATGGAGGTTCACGATGTCGAGAGGCTCGTCGTTCTCCGTAGTGGCAGCACTTCTCCTCCTCGCCGGCTGTGGATCTGCCGACGACGGTTCGACGGGCAAAGGTTTGACAGGCAGTGGTGGTGGTTCCGGAGGCTCGGGTGCCAGCACGGGGGATGGGGGTTCGGGAGGCACCGCAGGCGGCGTGGGTGGAACCGGCGGCGTCGGTGGATCCGGTGGCGTGGGTGGATCCGGCGGCCGGATCGACCAGGACGCGTACCCGTGGCGAGAGGCGCCACGTGCCAGATCGAGACTCTCGATCCCGGCGGCGCGGACGCGAACCTCTTCGGCGGGTTCCCGATCCCGGTGGGCCGATGGGTCGAGACCACGACGACCGGCCTGACCGGCTACTCGTTCGCCGCCTCTCCCGGCGTGACCTACGCGATCGAGACCTCCGTCGGCGCACCCTACGCCTACAGAGGTGCCGAGAACGGCCAGGCGACGACCGCGATCCAACTGAAGAGCTCGATCTCGTCGGCCTTCTTCCCGGCCTTCCAGACCATCGACACCGACCGGGACCACGGGACGGACGGCTGTTCGAAGATCGCGTGGACGGCCCCCGATGCGACCACGGGGTTCATCGGGGAGGACATGTGGATCTGGGTCCCGACCTACGGGCAGTCCTACGATTCGCTCTACGTCGCGGTGACCCCCGTGCCCTGACCCGCGCCACTCGAGAGGCGCCCCCGCCCGCACCGCGGCGCCGGGGGCGCTCCTCGCCTCCTGGAGGTTGCTTCCGAACGGTGGCCACGGCCCCACTTCGGGCGGCCGCGACGCTCCAGAGCCTTGCGCGCCCTCCCCGGAAGACGGTACAGAGCGATCCGCTCGTGGGCGATTAGCGCAGCTGGATAGAGCATTGGCCTTCGAAGCCAAGGGTCGGGGGTTCGAATCCCTCATCGCCCGCCACGGAAGGCCCCGATCTCGTGCCGTTCTCCGGCAGGACGTCGGGGCCTTCGCCTTTCGTGCTCCCGCCGGTCCCGGCCGGACCGCGCCCCTCGGCCTCTACACGAGTTGTCCAAAAATTGACGATCTGAGGACGCCGACGTACCTGCTTTCGAGGAGGTTTCACCGATGAAGAGGACGAGTTTCGTGGGAGCCCTGCTGGCGGGGGCTCTGACGATGGCGGGATGCGCGGCGGGGGGTGACGACGGCGGAGCTGGCGGCACGGGAGGCGTGGGAGCTGCCGGGGGTAGTGGCGGCACCGGCGGCACGGGCGCCGTCGGCGGCTCCGGCGGTACGGGTGGCGTTGGCGGCTCCGGCGGTACGGGTGGCGTTGGAGGCTCTGGCGGCACGGGCGGCATCGGTGGAGCCGGCGGAACCGGCGGGACCGGTGGCATCGGAGGCGTCGGTGGGACCGGCGGCACGGGCGGTATCGGCGGGACCGGTGGCATCGGCGGCACGGGCGGCATCGGCGGGACCGGCGGCACCGCCGGTGAAGGCGGGAGTGGCGGAGCCACCGGGATCGGCGATCAGGTCCTCGGCATCGTGCTCGACGATCGGGGGGAGCCCCTCGCCGACGTTCGCGTCGCCATCGATCACGACTTCGAAGACGCGCAGCTCACGAACGAGGACGGCGCGTTCGCGTTCGCCCACGTGGATCTCCCCTACGATCTCACCCTGAAGCTCCCTTCCGGGCAGATCGTGGAGCTCCGCGCCCTGGTGCTGCGCGAGCCCACGATCGGCCTCTTCGACAACGCGAACGGCCTCTCGCGCGCCACCTTGACGGGAACGGTCTCGGGGGCAGTGGATCCGCTCCCGTTCGGTGACGCGATCGCCGTCTCGACCACGCGGAGCACGAACACGTCGATCGACGTCGGCGACGGAGGCGCGTTCTCCGGCGAGGTGGCCTGGCGCGGCCCCTCGCCGCGGATCGTCGACGTGGTGGCGGTGCACCTCGGGTCGGCCGGCAACGGAGCGTTCGCCTTCCGGGCCGCCGGGGTCCTCGAGGACGTGACCCTGGAGGATGACGCCACCGTGGCGGGCCTGGAGGTCGAGCTCTCGTCGGATCCCATCCCCACCTTCCAGACCACGCTCGACCTCGATCTCGGAGCCTTCGACGACGACGCGGGAGCCGTCCTCTGGTCCTTCGACGTCCTGGGCGCGCGCTTCGCCGTCCCGGCGGAGGTCTCATCGGGCGTCGAAGACGGCGCCGTCGTCACCCTTCCCGAGGACGGGGGCCGACTCATGACGAGCGGCGTCGACGCGGACGGGACGATGGCGTTCCGGATGGTCCAGGTGACCTCGGCGGGAACGACCACGGTCCACCTCCCGAACACCCAGGTCCTGGAGGTGATCGCGCCGGAGGACGGGGCCATGGACGTGCCTCGCCTGCCCGAGCTGAGCTGGAGCGCCATCCCCGGTGCCACGAGCTACTGGGTCGAGATCTACGCCGACACCCCGCAGGGGCGCGAGCTGCGCCAGCAGTATTTCCTGCCGGGTGACGCGACCCGCCTCGACCTGGCGGCCATCGGATCGGACGAGGTACTCTTGGAGGGCTCCACGACCTTCGCGTGGACCGTGACCGCCGGCACGACGGATCATTTCCTCGATCCGAACACCATCGCCACCGGGACGGGTCTGGGCGCCGTCCACATCTTCTCGGTCGACGAATTCACGGCCTTCCGGACCCGGGAGCACGAGTTCACCACCGCTCCGTAGGACAAAGCGGTGCCCACGGAGCGCGGCGGGCGCCCGTCCCTCAGGGATCTCCCGCGCTCACCGGCTGCCGGCGGCGCCGCGCGATCGCCAGGATCCCCAGCGCTGCGACGACCCCGCCGCGATCCCCGGGAGGGACACGCCGCCCTCCTGGGAGGCCGGAGGCTCCCGCCGGTACGCCGCCGCCCGCACGGGCTCGGTGTGGAGGAGCCCTTCGCTCGCCGCGAGGCTCGCTGCGGGCGCGGCGATCGAGGCGAAGCGGGGGCCGCGGCCACCCCGGGGCAGGCGCCGGAGAAAGAACGCGGAGCGCTCGCCCACCCGCCAGCCCGTGGCCTGGAAGGTGACCGCGCCCGCGGGCAGGACGCCGCGGAGCTGCCGATCGATCGCGATGGTGGTCGCCGGCGTGCCGTCCAGCGCTCCCGTCTGCAGGACCTGCCCGACCACCACGTGATCGGAGGCGGCGGCGAGCGCCTCGAAGGACGCCTCGCCCCGGGCCGGCGCTGCGAATGCCAGGAGGAGGGAGGCGGCGAGGAGGCGCACCCGCGCAAGGTGGGGGGACCGGGTTCCTTCCGCCAGCCCCCTGCACCGGGCGCTACCTCTCGGCGAGCTCGCCGCCGACGGTGCCGTTCGCCGCCGTCAGGCTCGCCTCGAGGGTCCCCACCGGCGCCGCGGCGGTCATCTTCACCGGGAGCCGGCGGGCGTCGGTGGTGAGCCATACGGAGGCCGCCGTGGTGGCGCCCGCCTCCTGCTGCTCGAGGATCCGCAGGTCGAGGCGCGCGGCCTGGAAGGTGCCGGCCGGCGTGGTGACGGTCTCCACCTTGCGGCAGGTCGCCTCCACGTTGATGGGCTTCCCCTTCCGCATGGAGCGGAGCTTGACGACCCCGCCCTCCTCCTTCGGCATCTTCGACCGCAGAAGGTACAGGCCCGAGAGCGCGTCCTGCACGTCGCCGAGGCCGGAGTCGAAGTGGATCTCCTTCTCCTCGCGCCTCCCCTCCTGGAGGGTGCGCTCCCGCACGTTGCCGGTCGCCGAGTCGAACTTGAGCTCGCGCCGGCGCACCCCGCTGCGCTTCTCCGAGGAGAAGCGGCAGAGCGACGGCGTCAGCGTCTGATCCACCGAGCAGGTCGCGGTCTCGCGCAGCCCGAAGAGGGAGTCGGTCGCCCCCACGGTCCTGCCGTTCGCCTGGAATCGGAAGCCTTCGTTCGCGGCCCCGGACACCTGGAGATCCGCCTCCGCGGCCCGGATCCCCAGCAGAGTGATGTCGTACGAGAGCCTCTCTCCTGCCGCGAACGGCAGCCGCGCGCGCGCCTCCTCGCTCGGCGCGCCGGAGGCGATCGCCTCGTCGCCTGGCGCCTCGGCCACCGCGCCCGTCGTCATCGTCGCCGCCGCGATCGCCACCACCAATTCGTGCCACTTCCTCACGCCGCCCTGCCTCTCGCCTCTCCCGATTTCGTGAACGCCAACCCGCTCATGGTCGCATCGCTGCCTCGTTGTGAGTCAACTCCGGCACCCGCTGCGAAAGCGAGGCCTTCGAATCGGCGGGGGAAGGGGCGCTCGCCCCTCTGGCTTCCTCGCGGTCCGAACGACGCGAGCCCAACCGAGGCCGCTCCGAGAGGCTTCCCCGGAACGGTCCGACCCGGTTTCAGCCCCGCCCCCGCCGCGCGCCTGGCGGAGGGCGCGGCGCCCCTCCGATCGACGCACCCGGGGCGCGGTCACCTCGCGGATCTCCGTCGGGCGCGGCCTCCCCGGCGAGCCGCCGCAGCGCCCGCGCGAGCGCGATGGCGGCGAGGAGGAGGGCCGCGACCGAGCCGCCATTCGCCTGCCCGCACGAGCAGCCGCCGTCGGAGGCGCCCACCGCCCGCACCCCCGACGACGTGCTGCACACCGAGGTGGGGCCGCCCCGCGGATAGATGTCGCAGATCCCCGCCTCGTCGTCCGGCGCCAGCTCGCGCTTGTCGATCTCGCCGGTGGAAGCCGACCCGAACATCGTGGAGTCGGGATCCGGCGAGTGGTCGAGGCCGATGAAGTGGCCGATCTCGTGGGTGGCGGTGTTCTGCAGGTCGGTCGAGACGCAGGAGGTGGTCGCCGACTCGCCGCAAGGGGGACCGTCCACGTCCGTGAAGACGAAGTCCGCCTCGTTGAACTCGATGTCGGCGTCCAGGATCTCGCCGGTCTTCTCCCGGAACGTCGCCGTGGTGAGCGCGATCACCGTCGGTTCGTACGGCCAGCACCCGCGCGGGTCGGCGCAGGGGTTCTCGGGATCGCACGCGGGATCCGCGCCGGGCACGCAGGGCGCCTGCCGGAAGACGAGCAGGTTGCTGTTGGAGCCGTCCCGGTCGAAGCCGATCGACACGTCGGCGGTGGGGCTGCGATCGGCGAAGCCCAGGTCGGTGCAGGGGACGTCCTGCCAGGTGTCGAAGGATCGCGCGATCGCGTCGTGGCTCGCCTCGAACCCCAGGGCCAGCGAGCCGTCCTGGTTGAGCGCCCAGCCGAGGCTCCGCTCGTTCCAGAAGAGGCAGGTGTCCGTGCCGGGCACGACCGTCCGCTCGTACGCCCTCGCGGCCGCCGGAAGCGCCAGCAGGGCGACCACCACCCACCCGGCGCCGGCGAATCGCTCCGAATGTCCCCCCACCCGCTCGCCCCCCTAGGCCCTGCGGCGCAGCCTCCTCGACGCCTCGGCCACGAAGACCGCCAGCAAGGCGCCGCCGCCCCCGCCTCCCGCAGACGCGCAGCCCGACCTGGAATGGTAGCGCTGCCGCCTCGCCTCGCACTCGGCGGGCGACGCCGCCGGGCCGCAGGTCCGCGCCGGCCCCCCCTTCGGGTACACCGCGCAGAGGGCCTCCCGATCGTCCTGCGCGAGCGCCCGCTTGCTCGTCTCGCCCGGCGACGCGGTCCGGAACATCGTCGCGTTGCGGTCCTCGCTGTGGTCGAGTCCGATCATGTGGCCGATCTCGTGCACGAGCGTGTTCTGCAGATCCATCTCCACGCAGCCGGACTGCCCCGAATCGTCGCAGCGAGGCCCGTCCACCGCGGTGAAACGGAAGGACGCTGCGTTGAACTCGATGTCGGCGTCCACGATCCGCCCGGAGCAGTTGGACGAGGTCACGGTGGTCATGGCGATCACGCCATCCCCGAACTCCCAGCAGTCGTACTCGTCGGCGCAGGAGCGGCGCGAGATGCAGGGATCCCCGTCGGGGACCACGTCGGCGCAGGTGCGCTCGCGCACCACGAGCACGTTGGTGTTGGCGCCCTTGGGATCGAAGCCCGTGCTCCGCTCCGCCCGCGGCCCCTCGACGAAGCGCAGGTCGGAGCAGGTCTCGGCCTCCCAGACCCAGAACGATCGGCGGAAGACCTCCAGCGCCTCCTCCTCTGGGACCTGGCCGCCGAGGGGAATGGCGGCGCTCCATCCCACCGCCCGCTCGCCCCACGCGAGGCAGACGCCGGTGTCGCTGGACGTCGACTGCTTCCACGCCGCCGCTGGCGTCGCCGCCAGGGCCAGCACCGCGACCAAGAGCGCCCTCATCGGGTGGAGGCCCGCACCCTTTCCTGCAGCGCCGCGACGGGGATCGGCCCGCCCAGCTGTGCCGGCGCCGGCTCCCTCTTCCCCGGCTCCACCAGCGAAAGACCCTCGAGCGAGGGCACCGCCACCGGGATCCCTTCGGTGTCGCGCTCCACCGCCAGCTTGCCCTGGGCCATCCCCACCACCTCGAAGAGCGCCTCCTCGGTGCGCAGGCGGCGCAGGAAGACCACCACCTCCTCGCCCTCCTCGAAGCGGGCGGCGCCGGTGACCACCTGGGAGATCCCGTCGAGGGTCCCGCCCATGGCGAGGATGCGCACCTCCTCCGCGGGCGTCCCCTTCCAGGTCTCGTCGATCTGCAGCGTCACCACCGTGGAGATGCGCCGTCCGTCCTCCGACGGGCGCGGCTCGGTGGCGACGACCCGGCCCGTCACCACCCGATCGGAGCGCTGGGTGAGCTCGTCCACGGAGAGCGCGAGCATGGTCGTCGCAGAGGCGGCGCCGGCAGCGGCCAGGGCGCCCAGGGCGGTCGTCCATCCGAGGCGTGCGAACAAGAGCGGTCCTCCAGAGAGTGGACCCGAGCGTAACACGATCAACATGGGCGCGGCGTTGAAGGCATGCCGCCAACCTGCTACATCCGCCCCACTTTTCCGGAGTTGTGCGCCATGTCCTCGTCTCCCCGCGTCCGGTTCGCGCCCTCCCCCACGGGCTTCCTCCACATCGGAGGTGCGCGCACCGCCCTGTTCAACTGGCTCTACGCCCGCCACCACGGCGGGACCTTCGTCCTGCGCATCGAGGACACGGACAAGGAGCGCAGCACCGAAGAGAACACGGCCGCGATCCTCGAGGGCCTGCGCTGGCTCGGCCTCGACTGGGACGAGGGCCCCGAGGTGGGTGGCCCCCATGCGCCCTACTTCCAGTCGCAGCGAGGCGAGATCTACCGCAGGCACCTGAAGCGCCTGCTCGACGAGGGCAAGGCCTACCGCTGCTACTGCACCCAGGAGGAGCTCGACGCCAAGAGGGCGGCGGCCCGGGCGGAGAAGCGCCAGTACAAGTACGATCGCACCTGCCGCGACCGGAAGGACCGGCCCGACCTCCCCCACACCCTGCGCCTCAAGGTGCCGCTCACCGGCACCACCGGCTTCGACGACCTCGTCTACGGCCGCATCGAGGTGGAGAACGAGAACCTCCAGGACTGGATCATCGCCCGCACCGACGGTTCGCCCATCTACAACTTCGTGGTGGTGATCGACGACGTCGAGATGGGGATCGACCTGGTCATGCGCGGAGAGGACGGCCTGAACAACACCCAGCCGCAGCTCACCCTCTACCAGGCCCTGGGCGTGAAGCCGCCCAGGTTCGCGCACCTGCCCTTCATCCTCGGCCAGGATCGCTCCAAGCTCTCCAAGCGCCACGGGCCGGTGTCGGTGACCAAGTACCGTGACGACGGCTACCTGCCCGACGCGATGGTGAACTTCCTCGCCCGCATCGGCTGGAGCCACGGAGACCAGGAGCTCTTCACCCGCGAGGAGCTCGTCGAGAAGTTCTCCCTCGACGGCGTGGGCAAGACCGCCGGCGTCTTCCCCAAGGACAAGCTCGTGTGGATCAACCACGAGCGGATCAAGGCGATGGATCCTGCCCGGCTCGCGGAGGAGGTGAAACCCTTCGTGGAGAAGGCGGGCCTGCCGCCGATCCCCGACGAGAAGCTGCGGGAGGTGTGCCGGCTGCAGCAGGAGCGGTCCAAGACCCTGGTGGAGCTGGTGGAGATCTCCCGCTACTTCTTCACCCGGTTGCCGCCCGAGGAGAAGGCCGCCGCCAAGTTCCTCACCGGCCCATCCCTCGACCTCCTCCGCGAGGTGCGGGAGGCGATCGCCGCGGCGCCCGACGTCGAACCGGCCACCCTGGAGCCGATCTTCACCGGGATCGCCGCCCGCCACGAGGTGGGCCTGGGGAAGGTCGCACAGCCGGTGCGCGTCGCCATCACCGGCGGCACGGCGTCCCCCGGGATCTACGACGTGGTCTCGGTGCTGGGGCGGGAGGAGTCCCTCGCCCGGATCGACGCGGCGCTCGCCTCCGCCGGCGGCTGAGGAAGGGTGGTTCGAAGCGGCCCGCCGGCGCCATTCGCGAGGTACACGAAAATTCCCGTTGACCGAACGGCGCCTCTCCCCTAAAAGCCCTTTCCGTCGACGCGGCGCTCCCGGCCCCGGCGCAGGGAAGTTCCCTGGCCTCCACCGGGTTCACCGCGGAAACGAATCCCGTTGGGGGATCGTCTAACGGCAGGACGTATGACTCTGACTCATACTATCTAGGTTCGAATCCTAGTCCCCCAACCAACTCTTCTCGGGCGCCGCAGGCAGGTGAAGCGGCGCTTGACAACGCAGGAGGCGGCGCGTAGTACGCCTCCCGCGCATGGGCGCCGGGGCGGTCGACCGGAGCCCGCCAAAGGATGTGTGGCCCGTTCGTCTAGCGGTTAGGACGTCGGCCTCTCACGCCGAAAGCATGGGTTCGATTCCCGTACGGGTCACCAACCAGTCGTTGAAGGGCCAGCCAGTGAGAGAGGCTGGCCCTTCGCTTTTTAACCCCCGCCCTCCTCCGAGGCGCGCGCGGCTCGAGGCGGGGCGGGAGCCGCTCTCGCGCAATTCTTTCGGAAAACGACCCGCGGTTTCGATTAGCTAAGGAGGATCACGCGAGGCAAGGGTGTTCCACCTGACCGAGGAGACGACCACTTGGGGATCCAGGCGCGGCTGAACATCCCGCCGGCGGAGCCGCCGCGGTCCTTCCCGCTCGCCCCGGGCGAGCGGATGGCGTGGCTCGTGCGCCTGCGGTGGGTGGCCCTCGCCGGGGTGCTGGTCGCGGCGGTCACCTCGCCCCTCTTCGGCCTCGACCGGGTCAACGTCCCGGTGCTCCTCTTCGCGGTGATGGCGGGGGCAATCTACAACACCTGGCTCCACATCGACATCCGCCGGCGCCCCGACCACCCCTGGGATCCGCTCTTCCAGGCGGTCGCCGACTTCGGCGCCCTCACCCTCGTCCTCTGGGCGTCCGGGGGCGTGCGCAACCCGTTCGTCTCCCTCTTCTTCGTCCACGTGCTACTGGTCAGCGTGCTCTCGGGCCGGCGGGCGACGCTCCTCGCCTCGGCGGTGGCCCTGATCTGCGCGGGTTTCCTGGTGCTGGTGGACGCCCTGCCCGGCCTGCAGATCTCGGGCTTTCGGGTGGCGCCCCACTTCGTGGGCTTCGTCGACACCGCCGCGTTCGTGGTGACGCTGGCGGCCGCGGCCTACGTGGCCGATCGCGCCGCCGCCGAGCTGGCCCTGCGCCGCAAGGAGGCGGAAGCCGCCAAGCGCGCCCAGGCCCGCGAGGCGGAGATCCTCCTGGGCGCTCTCGATCGCCTCGAGGTGGGCGTGGAGATCCTCGCGCCGGACGGCACGCCCACCTTCCGCAACCGCCATCTCCTCGAGGCCCGCGGGCTCTCGGCGGACTGCCCGCGGATGAGCCACGGCTGCCACACCCCCAGCGGCCGCTGCCCCGTAGACGACGCCCGCGAGGGCCGCAGCGGCTCCTGCCGCTTCTCGCAGATCGACCCCGGCGGCCGCGAGCGGGTGATCGAGCTCCTTTCGTACCCGTTGTCGGACGCGATCCCGGCGCCGGTCCTGCGCCTGCACCTGGACCGGACCGAGAACGTGCTCGCCGAGCGCAAGCTCCTCTTCGCCGAGCGCCTCGCCAGCCTGGGCCGCACGGTGCAGGCGGTCGCCCACGAGCTGAACACGCCGCTCGCCACCATCCAGACCCTCGCCGCCGACATGCGGGCCGCGCTGGAGGCGGCGCCCCCGGAGGCCGCGGCGCTGGCGAAGGATCTCGATGAGTCCGCCGCCCTGATCCTCGACGAGATGCGCCGGTGCCGGGCGATCACCCAGGACCTCCTCTCCGGCCGCGACCTCCTCGCCGCCGACTCCTCCCAGGGCCCCACCGACGTGGGGGTCGCCGTGCGCCGCGCCGCCACCCTGGTCTTCGGAACGAGCTTCAGCCGGCAGAGCCTCGTTCTCGACGACGAGCTGGCCGGCACCTCGGTCGCCATCAGCCCCGATCCGCTGGTGCAGATCTTCGTGAACCTGCTCCAGAACGCGGCGGACGTGATCGCCGGCAAGCCCCACGCCAAGATCGAGGTGTGCGCCACCCGACTCCCCAACGGCCGGGTGGCGATCCACGTGGACGACGACGGCCCCGGCCTGGCCCCCGGCAGCCGGGACCGCGTCTTCGAAGCCTTCTACACCACCAAGCCGCCCGGGAAGGGCACGGGGCTGGGCCTCTACACCGCCCTGAACCTCGTGCGCGACGCCGGCGGCACCCTCACCCTCGGCGACGCGCCGCGCGGCGGGGCCCGGGCCACCCTGGAGCTCCCGGCCGGCGACGGCGCAGCGCCCGCGGAACGGAGAGCGACCTCGTGACCAAGCCCCGCATCCTCGTGGCGGACGACGACCACGCCTTTCGCCTCGCCATGTCCAAGGCCCTCGGACGCCTCGGCTTCCCCGTCGACGAGGCGTCGAGCGGCGAGGCGGCCGTGGCGGCGCTCGAGTCCGGAAAGGCCGACGTGGCCCTGCTCGACCTGCAGCTCGGCGACATGGACGGCCTCGAGGTGCTCCGGCGCTGCCCCGGGACGCGCACCCGCGTCATCGTCGTCACCGGCCACGGCACCATCGCCGCGGCGGTGGAGGCCATGCGCCTGGGCGCGGTCAACTTCGTCCAGAAGCCGGTGGACGCGCCGGCGCTCCTGCCCCTCCTCGAGGACGCGGCGGGGAGCGCCCCGGGGCGCACCACCCCCGAGGCGGCCGAGCTCGGCATGGCGGGCAACAGCGAGGGGCTGGAGCGCACCCGCGAGAAGATCCGCCGCGCCGGCCCCACCGACGAGACCGTGCTCGTCACCGGCGAGAGCGGCGCCGGCAAGGAGCTCATCGCCCGCGCGCTGCATCACCAGAGCCGGCGGGCCAAGGGGCCCTTCGTCGCCATCAACTGCGCCCAGGCCCACCGCGATCTCTTCGACGCGGAGCTCTTCGGTCATGTGAAGGGAGCCTTCACCGGCGCCATCCACGACAAGCCCGGCCTCTTCCGGGAGGCGGCGGGAGGCACCCTCTTCCTCGACGAGATCGGCGAGCTGCCGCTGCCCGCGCAGGCCAAGCTCCTGCGGGTGCTCGAGACGCGCACCGTGCGCCCGGTGGGCGGCTCCCGGGAGGAGCCGATCGACGTGCGGGTGATCGCCGCCACCAACCGCGATCTGGCCGCCGAGGTTCGCGAGGGCCGCTTCCGCGAGGACCTCTTCTTCCGCCTCAACGTCCTGTCGATCGAGGTCCCGCCCTTGCGCCACCGCAAGGAGGACGTGGTGCCCATCGCCAGGCACCTGCTCGGCCTCATGTCCAAGGATCGCGAGCGGCCCCTCACCCTGGGGCCCGAGGCCGCGGCGGAGCTGGAGGGCTACGACTGGCCGGGCAACGTGCGCGAGCTCGCCAACGTGCTCAAGCGGGCCGCCATCTTCAACCGAGGCGACGTCCTCAGGCCCGAGGAGATCCGCGAGTCCATCGGCGCCTCCATCTTCGGCCACCCGGAGGCCCGCGCCGCCCGTGCCCGCGAGGCCGCCGCCGTCGCCGCGCCCCCCGCCGCGACCGCCGCGCCCGCGTCGGACGCAGCGGACCTCACCCTCTCCGACCTGGAGCGCCGCCACATCCTCGAGACCTTCGAGCGGCTCGGCGGCAACGTCACCAAGGCCGCCCAGGCCCTCGGCATCGACCGCCGCACCCTGCAGCGCAAGCTGAAGAGCTTCGGCCGCGAGGTGGCGGAGGACTGATCGGACAGCGCGCCTTCGAGCTCGCCGAGCTGCCTCGGTCGTGGCCGAGATGGCGCGCTTCGACCGGGCTCGGCGGATCAATCGCCGGCGAGCCGCGCGGGATCGAGGATGCGCTTCGCCTCGTCGGCGGGCAGCACGCCCTCGGAGACGACCTGCTCCTCGATGGTGCGGCCGGAGGCCAGGGCGCGCTTGGCGATGCCGGCCGCCTTCTCGTAGCCGAGGCGTGGGGCCAGAGCGAGGACGAGCTGGCTGGAGCGCGCCGCGTAGTCGGCGCAGCGCGCCTCGTCGGCCTTCAGGCCCCGGATGCACCGCTCGTCGAAGACGCGCACGGTGTTGGTGAGGATGGTCTCGGCCTCGAGTAGCACGTGGGCCGCCACCGGGAAGAAGACGTTGAGATCGATCTGGCCCGCCCCCGCCGCCCAGGCCACGGTGGCGTCGTTGCCGATGACCCGCGCGCAGACCTGACCCACCATCTCGGCGATGGACGGATTGACCTTGCCGGGCATGATGGAGCTGCCCGGCTGCACCGGGGGCAGGAGCAGCTCGCCGAGTCCGGTGGTGGGACCGGAGGAGAGGAGCCGCACGTCGGAGCTGATGCGGAAGAGGTCGACCGCGAAGTCGCGGAGGCTTCCCGACAGCGCCGCCGCCGGGCGCAGCGACTGCATCGCCTCGTACAGGTCATCGGCCGGGAAGAGGCGATGGCCCGTCTGCTTGGCGAGGTCGTCCACGACCAGCTCCCGGTAGCCCGGCTTGGAGGTGAGGCCGGTCCCGGTGGCGGTGCCCCCGATCCCCAGCTCGCCGCAGCCGCCCGCCGCCAGCTCGATCGCCTCGCGGTGCTTGCGCAGGTTGTTGGCCCACGCTCCGATCTCGCGGCCGAGGCGGATGGGGGACGCGTCCTGGAGGTGGGTACGCCCGCTCTTGATGATGCCGTGGAACTCGCGGGCCTTCGACTCGATCGAGCGCTGCAGGAGCTCGAGGGCGGCCAGGAGCGGCCCGCTCTCCTCCAGCACCGCGAGGCGCAGCGCCGTGGGGAAGACGTCGTTGGTGGACTGGGCCCGGTTCACGTGATCGTTGGGGTGGACGAGGCCGCTGCTGGGCGACCGGGGGCCCCCGAGGATCTCGCTGGCTCGCGCCGCGATCACCTCGTTGACGTTCATGTGGTGGGAGGTGCCGGCGCCCGCCTGGTAGGGGTCGACCACGAACTGATCCGCCAGCTCGCCGTCCAGGATCCCTTCGCAGGCCTCCTCGATCGCCGAGGCGATCTTCGGATCGAGGGCGCCCAGCCTGGCGTTGGCCCGAGCCGCGGCGAGCTTGATCCGCACAGTGGCCCGCACGAGCGCCTTGTGCGGCGGCAGCCTCGAGATCGGAAAGTTCCGTACGGCGCGAGCGGTCTGGGCCCCCCAGTACACGTCCGCGGGAACCTCGATCTCCCCCATCGGGTCCCGCTCGATCCGGGTCTTTTCCATGGTCGGCATGTAGCGACGCCGCTGCCGCCCTGCAACTCGACTTCCGAACCACCAGGTGATCGAGCGGCGGCGGCCTCCACCGGGCGACGAGTGGCCGGCCCGGAGGGGTAGCGCTGCCGCGCCGCCAGGCGACCTCCGCAGCTCCCTCGAGCGAGCGTGAGATCGAGTTGCGACGCGGCCGAGGTCTCACCGGCGTCGATCACGCGGCAGGCGCCGACGAGGCGATCCGCGAGGATCGCCCCGCCGCCCTGCGGGCGCCGGATCAGCCGGCGCGGATGCCCCAGGCCCCCATCTTCACCGGGCCGAATCGCCGGCCCACGGCGGCCCTGGCGACGAGCGGCGGCGCCCGGCGCGCGATCGCCGGCGCGGACCGGGCGGCGACGCGCCGGCCCGGCCTCGAAGCGGCCGCCCTGCCTGCCGGTCGCAGCGCCCTGGCGAGGGGAGCGAGCGCCCGCGCCGTTCCCAGGCCGGGGCCGAGGACGAAGCGCGGGGACAGGAGCTCGCGCAAGGCGAACGCGGTGGCGACGCCGTAGACGGCGTGGGCGAGCACCGCCCTGGCGTGGACGCCGATCCCATACCGGTTGGGCCAGTCGCCTACCTTGAAGAGCGGCAGGACCAGGTTGTCGTTCAGACCCCAGACGCCCGCGCCCCAGGCCGCGCCCCACCCCGCCGTCGCGGCGGGCGAGAGCCGGCGCGGCATCAAGAGGCCGAGCAGGCCGCCCCAGAACGCCCCGGTACCGAGGTGGACCGCCATGCCCGCTGCCGCCCGGGCGCGCCTGGGGAGAGGTCGATGGGCCACGCCCTCCACGAGCCGACGGGCAACCGTCTCGGTGGCGTTTTCTCCCTTCGCCTCGGGCTCCATCGGATAGCGCGGCTGCTTCGGCGCCTTCCCCTCGGGGATCCGGGGGAGGAGCTTCGTCTGCGCCTGGGTCATCACCACGGTGCCGACGACGCCGGCGAGGGCCCCCTTGCCCGCCCTCCACCAAGGCGACTCGGGCCTCGCCCGATAGCGAAAATGCATGTTCGTCCACCTCCCTCGGGGGAAGGTGGAGGCCCCGGTCGCCATGCGCCAGCTCCGCGCAGAGGCCGCGGCTGGGCGGATGTTGCCGGCAAAGGCGGCGCTGCGAGAGGGCCAGCGCCTGGAGGGGTGCCCGTGAATCGGGAGGCGTCGCCTCGGTGCGGAGGACCTCAACCTGCCGAGACCGCCGAGCATGCGGCAGACCGGCTGCCGATGGCCCACGAACGAAAGAGGCGGGCGGCACGAGCGATCGACGCCCGTGCGGCCCGCCTCCCATAGGCTTCTTCGGCGAACGGGGATCAGCCGATGAGCATCTGCATCGGGTTCTCCAGCACCTTCTTCAAGGCCTGGAGGAACTGCGCGCCCACCGCGCCGTCGACGACGCGGTGATCGCCGGAGTAGCCCAGGCGCATGCGCTGGCCGATCTGGATCTGGCCGTTCACCACCACGGGCTCCTCGCGGACCTTGCCCACGCTGACGATGGACGCCTGGGGCGGGTTGACGATCGCGTAGAAGTGCTCGATGTCGAACATGCCCAGGTTGGACACGGTGATGGTGCCACCCTGGTACTCCTCCGGCTTGAGCTTGCGATCCCGGGCCCGGGCGGCGAGTTCGCGCACCTGCCTGCCCAGCTCGCCCAGCGAGAGCGACTCGGCGCCCCGGACCACCGGCGTGATCAGGCCGTCCTCGAGGGCCACGGCCACGCCCAGGTTGACGGAGCCGGGGATGAACACCGCGTTCCCGTCCTCGACGAGCTGCCCCTGCACCCGCGGCACCTTCATGGCTGCCACGGCCACCGCCTTGAGCACCAGGTCGTTGACCGAGACCGACACCTCGGAGGCCTTGGCCTCCTTGCGCAGCGCCAGCGCCGCGCCCATGTCGACGTCGATGGTGAGGTAGAAGTGCGGCACCTCGCGCTTGGACTGCTGCAGGTTGCGCGCGATCGCCTTGCGCATCTGCGACATGGGCACGGTCTCGCCCGCCGCCGCCACGGCAGCCGGGCGCTGCGCCGCGGCGGGGGCGGCCCTGCGGGCGGCCTCGACGTCCTCGCGGACGATGCGCCCACCGGGGCCACTGCCGTTCACCGTGAGCAGATCGACCCCGTACTCGGCGGCGAGCTTACGGGCGAGCGGCGAGGCGCGCACCTTCTCGCCGTTGGCGCGCCGCGGCGCCAACGGCACGGCCGGAGCGAGTCCGTGGCCGAAGCCGAACGTGACGCCGACGATCTCGCCGGGGGCCGTGCGCTTCTGGTAGGTGGCGGGTCCCGCGGCGACGCGGGCCAGGGCGGCCGCCGGCTTCCAGGTGACCTTCTCGCCCTTCGCCTCGGCGGCGGGGGCATCCGCGGCGGGGGCCGGCGCGGCCTCGGGCGCGGCGGGCGCCCCGGCGGCGGCGACGGCCTGCCAGTCGGCGCCCTCCTTGCCGACCACGGCGATCACGGAGCCGACCTGGGCCACGCCGCGGTCTCCGACGAGGATCTTGAGGACGGTGCCGCCGTCGTAGGCCTCCATCTCCAAGGTGGCCTTGTCGGTCTCCACCTCGGCGATGGGATCGCCGGCGCGGACCTTCTGGCCCTCCTTCACCAGCCACTTCTGGATGGTGCCCTCGGTCATGGTGTCCGAGAGCTTGGGCATGAACACGGGCTTGGCGTCGCCCGTCGGCGCCGGTGCGGCGGCGGCCGCCGGTGCGGGCGCGGGCGCGACGGCCTTGGCGGGCTCCTGCTTCTCGGCGGCGCCGGCGACCTTCTCCCAGTCCTCGCCGGGCTTGCCGATCACCGCGATCACCGCGCCGACCGCGGCGCTGCCGCCGTCCGGGGTGAGGATCTTGAGGATCGTGCCCGACTCGTAGGCCTCCATCTCCAGGGTGGCCTTGTCGGTCTCCACCTCGGCGACGGGATCGCCGGCGCGGACCTTCTGGCCTTCCTTGACGAGCCACTTCTGGATGGTGCCCTCGGTCATGGTGTCCGAGAGCTTGGGCATCTGGATCGCACTTGCCATCGAAAAGCTCTCCTACGAGCGGACGTTGAGGGCCTGCTTCACCCCGGCGACGACGCTGTTCTCGTCGGGCCGGGCCACCGCCTCCAGGGTCTTGGCGTACGGCATGGGGACGTCGGCGCCGGTCACCCGGATCACGGGGCCGTCCAGGACGTCGAAGCAGGCGCGCTGCACGATGTCGGAGATCTGCGCGCCCGCGTTGAAGTAGGGCCAGCCCTCCTCGAGCACCACGCAGGCGCCGGTCTTGCGGACGCTGTCGACGATCATGGCCTCGTCGAGCGGGCGGATCGTGCGCGGGTCGACGACCTCGCACTCGATGCCCTCCTTGGCGAGCAGCTCCGCGCCGTCGAGGGCGATCTTGAGGGCCTTGCCCCACGCCACGATGGTGCAGTGGGTGCCCTCGCGCTTGATGTCGCCCACGCCGATGGGAATCGTGTACTCGCCGTCCGGCACCATGCCCTTCCACGCATACATGGTCTCGCTTTCCATGAAGATGCATGGGTCGGGATCGCGGATCGCCGACTTGAGGAGGCCCTTGGCGTCGGCGGGCGTGCCGGGGACGATCACCTTTAGGCCCGGGTAGTAGGCGTACTGCGCCTCGAACCACTGGGAGTGCTGCGCCGCCAGGCTGTGGGCCGCGCCGTTGGGGCCGCGGAACACGATGGGGCAGGACAACGCGCCGCCCGCCATGTACCGCGCCTTGGCGGCGGTGTTGACGATCTGATCCATCGCCAGGATGGCGAAGTTCCAGGTCATCACCTCGATGATGGGCTTGAGCCCCACCAGGGCGGCGCCGATCCCGAGCCCACAGAAGCCCAGCTCGGAGATGGGGCTGTCGATGACGCGCTTGGGGCCGTGCTTGTCGAGGAGGCCCTTCGACACCTTGTAGGCGCCGTTGTACGCGCCGACCTCCTCGCCCATGAGGAAGGTGTCGGGATCGCGGGTCAGCTCCTCGTCGAGGGCCTCGTTCAGGGCATCACGGAACGTCAGCTCACGCATCAATTCGTCTCCACGCGGCGGATGGGATCCACGTAGACGTCCTCGTACAGCTCGGACGGATCGGGCCAGGGGGACTCCTCGGCGAACTTGATCGCCTCCTCGACCTCCTTCTCGATCGCCTCGTCGATGGCGTCGAGCTCGGCCTCCTTGGCTGCCTTCTTGGCGATGCACCAGGCCCGCATCTTCGGGATCGGGTCGTTCGCCCGCTCCGAGTCCACCTCGTCGCGGGTGCGGTACACGGCGGGGTCGGACATGGAGTGTCCGCGGTAGCGGTAGGTGCGGGCCTCGATGAGCGTCGGGCCCTCGCCGGCGCGGGCGCGGTCGACGGCCTGCTTCACCGCGTCGTACATGGCCAGGGTGTCCATGCCGTCGGCGGGGACGCCAGGGATGTCGTAGGCGCACGCGCGCTTGTAGACGTCCACCACCGCCGAGGAGACGCTGATGGGGGTGCCCATGCCGTAGCGGTTGTTCTCACAGATGAACACCGCGGGGACCTTCCAGAGGGCAGCCATGTTGAGCGCCTCGTGGAAGGCGCCCTGGTTCACCGCCGCCTCGCCGAAGTAGCAGATGGTGACCTTCCCGTCGTTGCGGTACTTGGAGGCGTAGGCGGTGCCGAGGGCCAGCGGGATCTGGGCGCCGACGATGCCCCAGCCGCCGTAGAAGTTGCGGGGGATGTCGTAGAGGTGCATCGACCCGCCCTTGCCCTTGGCCACGCCCTTGATCCGCCCGAACATCTCGGCCATCACCGGCCCCGGCGGCGTGCCCCGGGTGAGGATCTGGCCGTGGTCGCGGTACGCCGTGATCACGATGTCTTCCGGCTCGATGGCCGCCTCGACGCCGACGGCCACCGCCTCCTGACCGATGTACAGGTGACAGAAGCCCGCGATCTTCTGCAGCGCGTACTGCTGGGCGCACCGCTCCTCGAACCGCCGCAGCAACACGAGCTGGCGGTACATCTTGACGAGGGTGGGCTTGTCGAGCTTCTCCGCGAGCCCGTAGGCAGGCTTCGCCACTAGCGACCTCCTGGGAAAAAACCGCCGGATGAATAGGGTTTTTGGACATGCAGGTCAAAGGAAAACCCGCAACGCGACGCGTCGCCTCCCGCTGCTGAACGATGCCTGCGGCGGGTCGCGAGCGCCGCGGAGGGGCGCTCCGCCCGGTTCGCGCGCCGGTCGGCGGCGCTTTGTCGCCTGCTCTCCTTCGGGATCGCGCATTCGCCTGCTCCGAGCGGCGTGATTCTGGTAGAACCGCCCGAATCAACCAGCACAACCGCTTTCGGGTTGGAGGAAGATCCGTGCTTCTCGCGGGAAAGAAGATCCTCGTCACTGGCGTGCTCACGCCGCAGTCGATCGCGTTCTACGTCGCCGAGCTGGCGCAGGCGCAGGGGGCGGAGGTGGTGCTCACCAGCTTCGGCCGGGGCATGTCGCTCACCGAGCGCAGCGCCCGCCGCCTCGATCCTTCGCCCGAGGTGCTCGAGCTGGACGTGACCAACCCGGACCACTTCCCGGTGCTGAAGGCGGCGCTGGAGAAGAAGTGGGGCCAAGTGGACGGCGTGCTCCACGCCATCGGCTTCGCGCCGGAGGACGCGCTGGGCGGCAACTTCCTGAACACGCCGTGGGAGAGCGTCCAGGCCGCGTTCCGGATCTCGACGTTCTCGCTGAAGGAGCTGGCGGCGACCCTCGCGCCGCTGATGCCCGGCGGCTCCGGCATCGTCGCCCTCGACTTCGACAACACCCGTTGTGCATGGCCCACCTACGACTGGATGGGCGTGTGCAAGGCGGCCCTCGACTCCACCGTGCGCTACCTCGCCCGCGACCTCGGCCCCAAGGGGATCCGGGTGAATTCGCTGGCGGCGGGGCCGCTGGTCACCGTGGCGGCCAAGGGGATCCCGGGCTTCAAGACGCTGGAGAGGCGCTGGGCGAAGCAGGCGCCGCTGGGTTGGGACTCGCGCACCCAGCACGAGGCCGTGGCCCGCACCGCCATCGCCCTCCTCTCCGACTGGCTCCCCTCCACCACCGGCGAGGTGGTCCACGTGGACGGCGGCTACCACGCCATCGGCGCGGCGCCGATCGATCCGGACCTCGAGACCACCGGCGCCGACTGATCGCGGCGCCCGCGTCCGCGCCGGATCAGCGGAGGGCCTGCTCCACCGCGGCGAAGATCCCGTCGTCGTCGGCGGTCGCCGCCACGAAGACCTCGCCCACCCCTCTCGATCGCAAGGCACGAGCGGTCGTCTCGCCGATCGCCACCGCCTTCGCGGCGCCGAGCGCCGCCGCGTCGAGCACCGCGCCCACGGCCGAGGGGCTGGCGAAGACCACCGCGTCGCAGCGCCCGGCGGCGAGTTCGACCGCGAGGGGCCGCAGCTCTTCCGCCGCCGCGCGGATGGTGCGGTAGGCGGGGGCCACGTCCACCGCCGCGCCCCGCGCCCGCAGGCCGGCGGAGAGCTCCGCCCTGCCCTCCTCGGCCCGCGGCTGGAGGAAGCGCGCGCCATCGAGGCGCGATCCGAACGCCGCCGCCACCGCCTCGGCGAGCGAGGCCCCGTCCTCCCGAGGGGGAACGATCGCCCCCTCGATCCCCCGCGCGGCGAGGGCGGCGGCGGTCCCCGGGCCCACCGCACCCACCGTGAGCCGTTCGAGCACGTCCAACCCGGCGATCCGGCCGAGCCGCTCGCAGAACGGCGCCACCGCCGCCGGCGAGGTGAAGAGCACGCCGTCGTAGCCGCCGGCGGCGAGCCTCGAGAGGCCCGCGTCCAGGAGCTCCCAGCTCGAGGGAGGCCCCCTTCGGATCGCGGGCGCGACGAGCACGGTGGCCCCCGCCGCATCGAGGCGCGAGGCGAGGGCCGCGCTGGAGGATGCGGGCCTGGTGATGGCGATCCGCCGACCCGCCAGGCTCAATGGGGTTTCCCCACCGCCATGCCCTCGATGGCGTCGAGGATCGCCCGCGCGCCCTGCTCCTCGAGGCGGCGCGCCGCCCGCACCCCGATCGCCTCCGCCTCGGCGACGGGGCCCTCCTCGGTCGCGCGAAGGACCGTGGTGCCGTCCAGCGTCGCCACCAGCCCCTGCAGCGAGACCCGATCGCCGGCGACGGTGGCGTGCCCCGCGATGGGCACCTGGCATCCGCCCTCCAGGCTGGCCAGGAGCGCCCGCTCGGCCACGACCGCCGCACGGGTGGGCGCGTGCTCGAGCGCCCGCAGGGCGTCGATCGTCTCCTCGTCCCCCTCGCGGATCTCGATGGCGAGCGCCCCCTGGCCGATCGCCGGCAGCGATCGATCGATCGGCAGGATCTCGGTGGCCCGATCGTCGAGGCCGAGCCGCTTCAGGCCTGCATACGCCAGGATCACCGCGTCGACCTCGCCGTTGGCCTTGGCCAGCCGAGTCTGCACGTTGCCCCGCACGTCCACCACCTGGAGGTCGGGGCGCAGCGAGAGGAGCTGGGCCTTCCGCCGCAGGCTGCTCGTCCCCACCCGAGCGCCAGCGGGGAGCGCGTCGAAGGAGCGGTGCCGGGGGGCGCAGAGGGCGTCGCGGGGGTCCTCACGCTCGGTAATGGCGCCCAGCACGAGCCCTGGGGGGAGCACGGTGGGCACGTCCTTGAGCGAGTGGACCGCGAGATCCGCCCGCCCGTCCAGGAGCGCCTCCTCGATCTCCTTCACGAAGAGGCCCTTGCCCCCCACCCGGGCCAGGGGCACGTCGAGGATCTTGTCGCCGGTGGTGACGAGGGTGACCAGCTCGACCCGGCGGCTCGTCGCCTCCCGGAGCCGCTCGGCGACGTGCTCCGCCTGCCAGCGTGCCAGGGCGCTTCGCCGGGTGGCGATCACGAGGGGTCGGTCCATCTCTTCTCCTTGAAAGGCGGCCTCGCCTTCAGCCGTCGCTCCCGGTGGGCCGGGTCGCGTCCCTGACGGCCGGCGCCGGGGCGCCCTCCTTCGGCCCGTCGGGCGGCTCGCTCGGCCGCACCACGGCGAGCCCCGCGGGCCCGCCCTCGATCCCGAAGAGTCTCACCGCCGCCCGGAGGAGCGCGCCGTCGTCGCGCTCGCCGGCCTCCCGGATCCGCGCGGTGGGCTCGTGGAGGAGCTTGTTCACGATCGCCCTGGCGAGGGCGTCCACGCTCTTGCGCTGCTCGGGCGTGATCGAGTCGCCGAACCGGGCGAGGGTGCGCTCCACCTCGTGGCGGGCGATCGCCTCGCCCCGCAGCCGCAGCTCCCGGACGATCGGCGCTGCTTCGCTCCGGGTGGCGGCGAGGAACGCGCCGGCCTCCTGGTCGACGATCCCCTCGGCCCGCGCCGCCTCCCCCGCCCGGGCGCGGCGGTTCTCGTCCACCACCTTGTCGAGGTCGTCCACGTCGTACACGAAGATGCCGTCCAGCTCGTTCACCCGGGGGTCGACGTCGCGGGGCACGGCCAGGTCGATGAAGAAGAGCGGCCGGTGCCGGCGGGCCTTTCGCGCCGCCTGGACCATCTCCCGTACGATCACCGGCTGCGGTGCAGCGGTGGAGCAGACCACCACGTCGGCCTCCGCCAGCCGCTCCTGCAGGGTGTCCCAGGCGAAGGACTCGCCGCCGATCTCCCGGGCGAGCTCGTCCGCCCGCTCCCGGGAGCGGTTGATCACCGCCACCCGCCCCACGCCGGCGCCGAGGAGGTGCCTTGCCGCCAGCGCGCTCATCTTGCCCGCGCCGACGAGGAGGACCGCCTTCCCGTCCAGGGAGCCCAGGATCTTGGTGGCGAGCTCCACCGCCGCGAAGCTCATGGACACGGCGAGCTTTCCCACCTGCGTCTCGTTGCGCACCCGCTTGGCGACGGTGAAGGCGCGGCGGCAGCACCGGGCGAGGAGCCCGCCCACCGCGCCCGCCCGCTCGGCGGTGGCGAAGGCCTCCTTCACCTGGCCGAGGATCTGGGGCTCGCCCACCACCATGGAGTCGAGGCTCGCGCACACCCGGAAGAGGTGCCGCACCGCCTCCAGGCCGTGCCGCTCGTAGAGGTGCGAGTCGATCGAGGCGTCCTGGGCGGAGAGCCAGCCTCGGATGGCCCGCCCCGCCTCCTCCGGCGCGCCGCCGGTGGCCGCGTACACCTCCACCCGGTTGCAGGTGGAGACGACGAAGGTCTCGTCGATCCCGGGGAGCGCGCGCAGGCGCCCCAGCGCCTCGTCGACGGCCCCTTCGGCGACGGCGATCCGCTCGCGCACCGCCACGGGCGCGGTGTGGTGGGAAAGCCCCACCAGGATCAGCTCCGACCGCGCGGTCACACGGAGCTCCCGGTGAAGATCCCGGCGAAGGCCACGCCCATCAGCACGAAGCCCGCCATGGTCGCCCACGCCACCCGCCGCCCGCGCCAGCCCACGGTCTGTCGGAAGAGCACCACCAGCGCCGCCACCAGCCACGCCACCAGCGCGAAGCCCTCCTTGGTCCGCATCGAGAAGACCAGGCCGTCGTCGCCCCGATAGAAGAAGGCGCCGGTGCCGATGGTGACGGTGAGGAGGAGGAAGCCCAGGAGGACGAGCTGGTAGTTGAGCCGGTCCAGGGCCTCGAGAGATGGGAGTCGCTTGAACATTGCGCCGGGTCGCTTCGCCTTCAGCTCGCGCTCGAGGAGCAGGTACATCAGCGCGACGACGAATCCCAGCGCGAAGAGCGCGAAGCCGCCGATCGAGACGGCGACGTGGAGCGGGAGGAGCGGTCCCAAGCCGCGGCTCGCCCCCGTGGAGGCGCCGGGGATGGCGTGGGCCGGCAGCAGCATGGCGACGATGAGCGGCGTCGCGAACGCGCCCAGGGTGGGGATGCGGTACCAGCGGTCGAAGAGCAGCCAGGCTCCGGCCAGGAGGAACGCCACGAGGGAGAGTGCCTCGTCCAACCGGAAAAGCCCACCTCCGGAGAGGGCGAGCGACGCCATCCGCGCCGCGACCGCCGCCCCGTTGAGGAGGAACCCCACCACGAGCGCCCGCCGCGCGATCCGCTCCCGCCGCGGGGTCGCGTGGACCAGGTGCGCGAGGAAGAACCCGGCCGACAGCGCGTACGCCAGCAGGCCCGCATGGAAGACGATCGTCGCGTTCAAGCTTCGCTCCAGCCTCCCCCGGCGCGTCGATCAGCCGAAGAACTGGCGGAGGCGGTCGGCGCCTTCCGCCTCGCCGTCGGCGGACGCGTTCGCCGCGGGGGGCGATCCGGGTTGCTTTAACGCCCCACCGCCCGTCTGCCACTCCCGGCCCTCGGCGCGCTGCCCCAGGGAGGGCGTGCGGGCGGTGAACCCCGGCACGACCTCGTAGACGACCTCGCCCAGGAGGACGGAGTCGCCATACGGCTCGGCGCCCAGATCCCGGAGCTGGCGCTCGGTCTTCACCTTGCCCTGCAGGCCGGCGTCGTCCGCTCCGTCGAGGACGGCGGTGAACCGATAGGCGGCCTCCACCTGCAGGGTCACCGAGGCAGACGGGACCTGCAGGCCCTCGGCGGTGAGATCCGCCAGGCCCTCTTGGAGCCAGTCGTCGAGGAGGGCCTGCGGCACGAAGAGGAGGCCGGACATGGAATGCAGCCTACCACCCCCTCCGTCGGCTGAGGAGCAATCGG
Source organism: Vulgatibacter sp. (assembly GCA_035565615.1). GTDB lineage: Bacteria > Myxococcota > Myxococcia > Myxococcales > Vulgatibacteraceae > Vulgatibacter. The sequence goes on from DATMSB010000045.1 coordinate 30,007, forward strand.
ACGACCTCGCCCGACGGCCCCGCCCGGCAAAGGGGCCCACGAGAGGAGCGCGCGTCAGACGGCCTTGTTCAGGGCGTCGACGAGCTTGCTCTTGGGCACCGCGCCGATCACCTGGTCGATCACCTTGCCCCCCTTGAAGACGAGGAGCGTGGGGATCGAGCGGATGCCGTACCGGGCGGCGACCTGCTGGTTCTCGTCGACGTTGAGCTTTCCGACCTTCGCCTTGCCCGAGTACTCCTTCGCCAGCTCCTCGACCGCGGGGGCGATCGCGCGGCAGGGGCCGCACCACACCGCCCAGAAGTCCACGAGCACGGGCTCCTGGCTCTGCAGCACCTCGGAATCGAAGTTGGAATCGGTGAAGGTCTTCACTTCCGGGTTCGCCATCTGTCTTCGCTCCTGGGATCGGGTGTCGATCGGTTGGATGCAGGACCGACCCGGTTGGTTCCAGGGCGGCGTGTTCGGAGGATGGATAGAGCACCGCCCCCGGCGAATCAAGCGAATCGGGCGGTGCGGCTGCCCACGTTGGCGAGCAGGCCCACCGCCACGAGGACCGTGATCGCGGACGATCCGCCGTAGCTCATCAGGGGCAGCGTCACCCCCACCACGGGAAGCAGGCCGGACACCATCCCGATGTTCACGAAGACGTGCCAGAAGAGGAAGGCCACGGCGCCGATCGCGAGGAAGGCGCCGTGTCTCTCCCGCGCCTGGGCGGCGATGCGCAGGCCGGTGAGGCAGAGCGCGAGGTAGAGCCCCAGGAGCACCAGCGCGCCCCGGAAGCCCCACTCCTCCGCGAACACCGAGAAGACGAAGTCCGTGTGCTGCTCGGGGAGGAAGGAGAGCTGCGTCTGGGTCCCCTGGGCCCAGCCCTTCCCCGCCCACTGCCCCGAGCCCACCGCGATCATCGACTGGTTCGCGTGGTAGCCCGATCCCAGGACGTCGGCCTCCGGATCGAGGAAGGTGAGCACCCGCTTCTTCTGGTAGTCGTGGAGCACGAAGAACCACGCCGCCACCGCCACCAGGGCGCCGGTCGTCGCGATCACCACCAGGGTCCTCCACCGCACCCGAGACGCCAGCACCATGGTGCCCGCCACCGCCGCCGCCATCGACGCGGTCCCGAGGTCCGGCTGCTCGAGGATGAGGAGGAAGGGGGCGCCGATGATCAGCGCCGGCTTCCACAGGTCGACGAGCCCGTGCCCTCCCGGGAGCTCGCCCTCCTCGTGGTAGTGCCGCGCCAGCACGAAGATCACCGCGAGCTTCGCCAGCTCGGAGGGTTGCAGGCGCAAGGGTCCCATCACCAGCCAGCGCTGCGCGCCCATCACCGTCTGTCCGTGGAAGTGGACGGCGACGAGGAGGACCATCACCAGCGCATAGAAGGGCCACGCCAGGGTGTGCAGGTGCTTGTAGTCGAAGGAGAGCGAGACCAGCGCCACGCCGAGGCCAATCCCCACCCAGGCGATCTGGGAGATCCACACCGGCGCGTGGGCCACCCGCGACGCGGAGGCGAGGTTGACCACGCTGATGGCGGCGATGGCGAGCGTGATCCCGAGGAGCCCCCAGGGCACCCGCCGCAGGAGCCTCCCCTCCCGGCGATCGAAGGCGCCCCCCAGGTTCATCCCGCCACCTTCGACGCCCGCTCGAGGAGCGGCAGCGTGGGTGCCCCCGGGGCGTCGCTGGTGGGGACCGCCGCAGGAGGCGACGCCAGCTCGCGATCCACGCCGGTGGACGCGGCGGCGCGATCCTCGGCGACGATCTCGAAGTACCGCTGGATCACCCGCATGGCGATCGGGGCGGCGTCCGCCCCGCCGCTGCCGCCGTGCTCGTCGAGCACCGCGACGGCGATCTCCGGCTCGTCCGCCGGCGCGTACGCCGCGAACCAGGCGTGGTCCCGGGCGAACCAGTCCATCTGCTCCTTCTTGAGGCGCACGCTCCCGATCCGCACCACCTGGGCGGTGCCGGTCTTGCCGGCCACCTTGATGCCGGGCAGCCGGTGGCGATGGGCCGTGCCGCCGGGCTCCTCCACGACCCGCTCCAGGCTGCGGCGGACGATTTCCAGGTGCTCCCGCTTCACGCCCAGCCGGCTCTTCACCTTTGGTGGGAAGTCCTCCAACACATCTCCCCCCGGCCGCTCCACCCGCAGGACTGCCTGGGGCTTGTAGACGGTGCCGCCGTTGGCGATCGCCGCGAACATCACCGCCACCTGCAGCGGGGTCACGTTGCTGTCTCCCTGGCCGATCACCGCGTTCAGGGCGAAGCCCTTCTGGTAGCCACCGGGGGTGTGCTCGTCGTGGTACTCGGGCGACGGCACCACGCCCGGCACCTCGAAGCCGAGATCCAGGCCCGTGACCGAGCCGAGCCCAAAGCGCCGCGACATCTCGGCGATCGGCTCGAGGCCCAAGCGATCCGCCATGGCGTAGTACCAGGTGTCGCAGGACACCTTCATCGACTGCTCGAGGCCCACCAGGCCGTGGCCGCTCTCGCGGTGGCAGCGCCAGCGCCGCCTCCCCAGGGTGTAGCCGCCGCCGCAGTAGACCTCGTGGTCCAGGCCGGCCTCCAGCGCCGCCAGCGCCGGCACCACCTTGAACACGGAGCCGGGGTGGTAGTGGTTCTGGGTGGCACGAAAGAGCATCGGCTCCAGGGGATCGGAGTTGAGCTCCTTGAGCTCCGCGCGGGAGATCCGCCCGGTCATGCGATTCGGATCGAAGCCCGGCTTCGACACCGCCGCGAGCAGGTAGCCGGTGTTCACGTCGATCACCACCACCGCGCCGGCGACGTCGTCGAACGCCTCCTCCGCCGCCGCCTGCACCCGGGCGTCGATGCTCAGGATCACGTTCGAGCCGGGCTGGCTCGGCACCAGCCGATCCGCCGCCGGGATCAGCGACTCGAGCTCCGGGAGCTTGCGCCCCTTGGCGTCGGCCACCACGCGCTCCAGGCCGTCCTGCCCCTTCAGCCAGGACTCGAAGCGCCGCTCCACCCCCCTCTTCCCCACCCAGTCGCCGGCGCGGTACCGACCGCCGCTGCTCTCCAACTCCTCCGGGCCGATCTCCCCGAGGTAGCCGAGCAGGTGCGCCGCCATGGGCCCGGCGCGGTAGTTGCGGTGGGGGGCGCCGATCACGTCCACGCCCGGGAGCAGCTCGCGGTTCGCCTCCAGGACGTCGAGGTGGTCGCGGGAGAGATCCTGCTGGATCAGCACCGGGCGGAACCGCTCCAGGCCGCGAGCCTTCTGGTGGGCGTCCAGCGCCCGCTGCAGCTCCTCGGCCTCGAGGTCGAGCTGGCCGGCGAGCCGCCCGATCACGTCCTCGCAGTCCTGGCAGAAGGCGGGGGTGAGGTAGACGTCGTAGCTCGGTCGGTTGTCGACGAGGATCCGCCCCTTGCGATCGACGATCATCCCCCGGTCGGCCGGGATGCGCAGCTCCTTGACGAAGTTGCCGGAGCTACGGGCGAAGTACTCCTCGCCCTTGTGGATCTGCAGGTACCAGACGCGCCCCGCGAGGATCAGGAACCCGATGGCCGCGGCGACGCCCAGCCATCCAATCCGGATCTTGAGCTCCCGCTCCTCCCGCGCCCTGATCGCCAGCTTCATCGGCTCTTCGTCCCTGCAATCCCTTCTAGGAGCGCGCCGGTGCGGTCCGTCGGTCCAGGGAGGCCAGCGCCGCGTGGACCGGCAGGACCAGCGCAGCGGTGAGCAGCGCCTGTGGAACGACCGAGAGCCAGGCGATCCGCCCGGGGCCCGCGCCGGGGTTCGCCACGAGGGTCAGGCCTCCCAGCACGCAGAGCTGGTACACGGCGCTCGTCACCAACGCGTATACCACCCGGCCCACCCGCGAAGACAGCCCCGCCCGCGGCGCGGCCAGCCGGCCGGCGGTCCACACCGCCACGGCGGCGAAGCGGCACAGGCCGGGCGGCCCCTGCACGAAGAGGTCGGCCACGAATCCCACCGCGTAGGCGGCGAGCGCCCCCTCGATCGCCCGCAGCCGCAGCGCGAAGAAGGTCACGAGCAGCGAGGCGGCGTCGACCCGGACAAAGTCGGCGTGGACGAGCAGCCCCGCCTGGATCTGGAAGGCGGCGAGCGCCAACCCGGCCCAGAGCAGCACGCGCCACACACCCGCGATCTCCTTGGCGCGGGAATCGCCGAGGTGGATGCTGCCCAGGATCTCCCGCTGCGCGGACGGATCGACGCGCCGGTTCTCGGGCTCGCGGCGAAGGAGGCGACGCGCCAGGGCGCGGAAGCGGTTCACGGCAGCCCCGGCAGGACCGGGATCGGCTCCTCGTGGACTTCGGCGGTGGGCAGATCCTCGTCCTCGCCAGACGAGACGATCACCAGCACCTCCTCCAGCCCCGACACGTCCACCGCGGGGCGGATCTCGCCCTCGAGGTACATCCCGTACGGCTCCCGGTGCACCCGGCCGATGCGGCCGATCACCAGGCCCTTGGGGAAGACGCGGTCCGTGCCGGAGGTGACGAGGATGTCGCCGGACTCGATGTCGTCGGTGCGCAGGGCGTTGGCGAGCTCGAGCCTCTTCTCCTCGCCCGTGCCCCGCACCGTGACCCGGGCGCGGCTGCGCTGCACCCGGGCCGCCACCGCCGACGCGCTGTCGACCAGGAGCTGCACCTCGGCGGTGCGACCGTAGGTGGCGACGACCTTCCCCACCACGCCGTCGGCGGTCACCGCCGCCATCCCGGCGGCGATCCCGTCGCCAGGGCTGGTGGCGATCGTCACCACCCGGCGGTGCGTGGGCGAGACGCCGATCACCGGGGCGGCGACGGTGCGGCCGCGCATCGCCTTCGAGAAGGCGAGGAGCTCGTGGAGCCGCTCGTTCTCCAGCTCGGCCTCGATGCGGGCGGCCAGGCGCCCGTTCGCCTCGGCGAGAGCCCCCCGCAGCCGCACGTTCTCCTCGCGGGCGTCGCGCAGGTCGACGTAGGAGGTCCACAGCCCGAGGGCGAAGCCCACCGTCCCCTCGACCGCTCGGCTGATCGGCGCCGAGAGGGCGAGGCAGAGCTCGTCGAGCGAGGAAAGTTCCCGGCCCTGCTTGGCGTTCGCTACGTAGGTGCCGGCCGGCAGCAGCAACAGCGCCGTCACCAGCAGCAACTCGCGGTATCGCTGAAGGAAGGCGAGCAAGGTCTGAAAACCCCGTTGAATGCCTTGCATTACGCCAGGATTTTCCCTAGGGTGTCAAGCTTTTCGAGGACTTGGAGCAACAATCCTCGCCCGCCGGACCAAGCCTCCGGGGCAAGCACAGGCAAGAGACCATGCTCGACAAGATGCGCGCCAGTTCGCGTTCGTTTGGGATGTACCTCGTCTTCGGGGCGCTCATCCTCGTCTTCATCATCTACTTCGGCCCCGGCAGCAACGGCTGCGTCGGCGGCGGGATGGAGGCCGGCTCCCCCTACGCCGCCAAGGTGAACGGCGACACCATCGGATGGAGGGAGTTCGAGGGCGCCTACGCGAACACGCTCCGGGCCTACCAGCAGCAGATGGGCGAGCGCTTCGACCAGACCATGGCCGAGCAGATGGGCCTGAAGCAGAACGTCCTCGACCAGCTCGTTGACCGCAAGCTCCTCCTGGCCGAGGCGAAGGCCCAGGGGATCGTCGTCGCCGACTCCGAGGTCGCCGCCAAGGTGAAGGAGGCCGAGTTCTTCCACAAGGAAGGCCAGTTCGACTTCGGCACCTACAAGGAGGTGCTGGCGAACGCGGGACTCACGACCGACAGGTACGAGGCGGACGTGCGCGAGAGCCTCCTCGTCACCAAGCTGCTCTCCCAGGTGCGCCACGGCGCGAACGCCTCCGAGGAGGAGATCCGGGAGGAGTTCCGCAAGGACAACGACAAGGCCAACCTCACCATCGTGCGCTTCTCGTCGATGCAGGGGGACGCCGAGGCCGCGCCCACCGACGCGGAGGTGAAGGACTACCTCGCCAGCGAGGAGGGGCAGAAGGCGGTGGCCGACGAATACGAGGCCAAGTCCTTCCGCTTCAAGACGCCCAAGCGCGTCAAGGCCCAGCACATCCTGGTGAAGGTGGAGGAGGACGCGCCGCAGGCCGAAGTGGACGCCGCCACCGCCAAGCTGGAGAAGGCGAAGGCCGACATCCAGGCCGGCGCGGACTTCGGCGAGCTGGCCAAATCTCTCTCCGAGGATCCCGGCTCCAAGGACAAGGGCGGCGACCTGGGCTTCTTCGGCCCCGGCACCATGGCCAAGCCCTTCGAGGACGCGGCGATGGCCCTCGAGCCCGGCCAGCTCTCGGAAATCGTGCGCACGCGCTTCGGCCTCCACCTCATCAAGGTGAACGAGGTCCAGCCGCCCGAGGAGAAGACCCTCGCCGACGTGCAGGACGAGCTCGCCAAGGAGCTCCTCACCGCCAAGAAGGCGAAGGACCTGGCCAGGTCCAAGGCCGAGGCGGCGCTCGCCAAGGCCAAGGCCGGCGAGTCCCTCGAGGCGCTCTTCCCCGCCCCGGCCGAGGACGCCAAGGGCCCCAGGACCACCCCCTCCGCCGAGAAGACCGGCAGCTTCGGGCTCTCTTCGGACTACGTGCCGCGGGTGGGCTCCGCCGCTGCGCTGGTGCGTGCGGTCGAGGTCGCCAACGCCGGCGACCTGCTCCCAGAGGTCTACGAGGTGAGCGGCGCCTTCGTGATCGCCCAGGTCGACGAGCGGCAGCGCCCGGACATCTCCCAGCTCGAGGCGCAGAGGAGCGACCTGCGCGCCCGGATCCTGCGCCGGAAGGAAGGCGAGGTCGTGGAGGCCTTCACCAAGAACCTGCGCGGCGCCGCCAAGGTGGAGACCAGCCCCGAGTTGACCAGCGCCGGGAGCTGATCCCGGCGCTTGGAGCCCGCGGCATGGGACGGCGCCCTTCGCGAGGGGCGCCGTTCTCGCTTTCGGGGGCGCGGCCAGGTCGCCGTCGGCCGCTGTGGCCCGCGGGGGACGCGGCTCGCTCGGGCAGGGCGAGCGCGTGGCAAGGGCCACCGATGCGGCCCGCGGGAAAGCGGCCCTTCAGACCTTCAGGCCGAGGCCACCGTGTTCCGGTTCGCTTCCTTGGCCGTGTACATGGCCTTGTCGGCCTCCTCGAGCAGGTCCTTCGCGGTCTTGCCGTGATCGGGGAAGCAGGCCACGCCGAACGAGGCCGTGAGGCGGATCGCCCGCCCCTCCTCGGCCAGAAAGGTCCGCTCCTCCAACAGCCGGCGCAGCCGCTCGGCGCAGAGGATGGCCTGGTCCGGCGACGTCTCGGGGAGCACGCAGACGAACTCGTCGCCGCCGTAGCGCACCGCCACGTCCGCCACCCGCAAGGTCGAGAGGAGGAGCTCGCCGCACTCGCGCAGGATCGCCGAGCCGGCCTGGTGGCCGTGGGTGTCGTTCACCTCCTTGAAGCGGTCGAGGTCGAAGAAGATCACCGAAACCGGATGCCCGTAGCGGCGGGCCCGCTCCACCTCCGCCCCGAGCACTCGGTGCAGGTGCCGCACGTTGTAGAGCCCGGTGTGCTCGTCGACGATCGTCAGCTCCTCCACCCGCCGGAAGTTCCGGGCGTTCTCGAGCGCGATCGCGGCGAAGTCCGCGATGGAGGCGAGCACCCGCAGGTCCCGCCCCGTGAACGGCGGCTGATCCGCGCCGTTCACGAGCTCGATCACGCCGAGGGTGCGGCCGCGGATGCGCATCGGCACCGCGACGATGCTGCGGGTCGTGAACCGGGTGTGGTCGTCGAACCGCGCCGCGAAGCGCTCGTCCTCCGCCACGTCCGGCACCAGGAGGGGCTCGCCGCGACTCGCGACCCAGCCGACGATCCCCTCGGTGGGTGAGAGGCGCAGCCCCTTGAGCGCCTCGGCACCGAGCCCCTCCGCCACCTCGAAGACCAGGGAGCCGTCGGCGTCGTCCTTGAGGAGGAGCGACCAGTTCGCAGGGCGAAGGAGCATGTGCACCTGCTCCATCACCCGCTCGATCACCTCGCCGACGTCGAGGGTGGAGGTGAGCGCCTTGCCGAGCTCGTTGAAGGCGCGCAGCTCTTCTATGGTGCGGGTCAGCTCCTGCAGGTCGACCTGGCCTTCCATGCGCGTCCCGGAGTAGCGTTCGGCGGCATTCTCCACGAGGACGCCGCCCTGATCCATCCCACACCCACCTTCATCCTCGCCTCCGGCTCACCGCGCCGCCGCGCGCTCCTCGCCGAGGCGGGCCTGCGCTTCGAGGTCGTGGTCCCCGATGTGCCGGAGGAGAACGGCGCCCGCGAGGTGCCTTCCCAGGTGGTGGAGCGCCTCGCCCTGGCCAAGGCCCGCGCCGTCCGCGCCCTGCGGCCGGACGCGGCGGTGCTCGCCGCCGACACGGTGGTGGCCATCGCCGACAGCGTGCTCGGCAAGCCGCGCGACCGAGACGAAGCCGTGGCCATGCTGCGCTCGCTCTCCGGCGCGACCCACGAGGTGTGGACCGGCGTGGCCCTCATCGCCGGCGCGAATGTGGAGGTGTTCTCGGTGGGGACGCGGGTCACGTTCCGCGAGCTCTCCGAAGACGAGATCGCCGGCTACGTGGCCGGCGGCGAGCCCATGGACAAGGCCGGGGCCTACGCCATCCAGGGTGGCGCGGCGGGCTTCGTGTCCTCGATCGACGGCTCCTGGACCAACGTGGTGGGCCTGCCCATGGAAGAAACCCTTGCCGCCCTGAACCGCCTCGGCGTGGCATGAAGAACATCCGCCGCCATGACCGACGGACAATCGGCTCGATTCTTCCAACAATCGCCACTCCTCTCGAGGACCACGCCGACCTCCTTCGCGAGCGCCGTTGCGGAGCGCGCACCAGGCCCGAAGCATCTTGCCGACCATCTTCGCTTTGAACTTCTCGGAGTACTGCATTGACCTGCCCTGCCAGCCCCCTCGGAATCGATCAGGTCAGGCGGCGACTTCCCTGGCACAGGGGGCGAGCGTCCCGCCAGATCGCATTCGCGACCTCGTCCACAGACGCGGCACCGTCGATCACCCGCACGCGCTGGGCGCGGCCGTGGGACGCCAGCGCCCGCTCGTAGGCACGGGCGATTCTCTTCTGCTGCGGAAGGGTCTCGAAGAGCTCGGCCTGGCCCGCGGAGTCCTCGAGGCGGCGCGCGAGGGCGGTTTCCGCGGGAATGCGCAGGAAGTAGGTGGCGTCGGCCCGGCGCACGTGGCGGTTGAGCTCCGCCACCCACGAGGCCGGGTTGTCGAGGGATTGGTAGGCCAGCGACGAGAGCACGTAGCGATCGCACACCACGTGAACGCCCTCTTCCAGGCGCGGGACGATGACGGACGCCAGGTGATCGAGGCGGTCGGCGGCGAAGAGGAGCGCCAGCGAGCGGCGATCCCAGGGCTCTCCCTTGCGGCCCACCAGGCGCCCCGCGAGCATGAGGCGAAGCTGCGAGCCGATGG
>DATMSB010000046.1:0-3107 GCA_035565615.1 Vulgatibacter sp.
CCTCCCTCGCCACCGCCGCCGAGTGCCTGGTGGGCTCGATGAAGGGCTTGCCGGAATCCGACACCGAGACGGTGGCGGTGCCGGGGGCCGACGTCTTCCCGGGGATGGGCCTGGTGTTCCGCGGCGCCTTCGAGACCGAGGACTTCGCCGTGGTGGGCGACCTGCGGATCGGGGGCGGCTCCAAGACCGAAGCCCCCGACCAAGCGACGACCTTCTCGGCGAGCATCAACGGCCGGTACTTCTTCCTGGACGGCGGATGGACGCCCTTCGTCGTCGGCGGCCTGGGGTGGTCGGCGCTGCGCTTCGCCAACGACGAGTTCGACACCAGCGAGAGCGGGATGAGCGGGAACGTCGAGGTCGGCCTCGAGTTCCTGCGCTTCTACAAAGAGCCGCCTCCACGTCGACTTCCGGGTGGACCTGCCCTTCTACGAGCTGAAGCAGCCGGACGAACCCGTCTGGAACTGGCGCACGGGCGAGACCAAGGTGCGCGAGGGCGCCACCCGCTACGTGGTGCCCATGACCTTCGGCGTGACCTACCTCTGGTGGTGACGGCCTCCGGGCGCTGACGCGGGACGACCCGCGCCCGTCGCCGCGCCCGCACGGCCGTCTCCCGGCGCCTGAAGGCGCGAGGATCCGGCCCGCCTCGGCGCGGGCCCTGCCCGCGCTCCACCGAAGCCGGCGGGCCCCGACTCTCCGCGCGCAGCTCGTCTCCGCGCGCGTGGCCGGCCCTACCTCTTCGCCGCGGGGCGGGGTCCTCGGGGACCGCGATCACGACCGACGCGGGGACCGCGAGGCGCGGCCTTGGGCGCGGGCCTCGGCGGCGGCTCGGCCTCGCGGAGCCGCTGGGCGGCCTCGGCGTTCCCGGCCTTCTCGTAGAGATCCGCCGCCTTGCGGGTCTTGCCGGCGACCTCGAAGCAGCGGGCGGCGAGCTCGGCCTCGCCCAGCTCCTCGAAGAGCTGCCCGGCCTCCTCGGGCCTGCGGTGCTCGTCGTAGATCTTCAGGGCGCCGGCGGTGTCGCCGCTGCGGGCCAGCCACGGCGCGATCTCGAGGAGCGGCTTCTCGGCCTCCTGCGCCGCAGCGAGCTCCGCCTTCGCCACCTCGACGGCCTCTTCGCTCGCGCCGCCCTCCCGCAGCCAGCGGAACTTGTCCACGGGGTCGGTGGCGAGGCGCGCCGCCTCGAGCGGCCTGCCGAACCGGGCCCACATCTTGGCCGCGGCGAGGGGATCGCTCTCCTCGAGGGGCTTCGCCTCCGCCTCCGCCAGGCGATCGGCCTCCGCCTTCTCGCCGGCCCGATCGAAGGCGCGGGCGGCCTTGAGCGTCTTGCCGGCGCGCTCGTAGGCACGGGCGGCGTCGCCCCACTGCTCGGCGCGCTCGTACAGCGAGCCCGCGTCCTCCCAGCGCTCCGCCTGCACCAGGACCTCCATGAGCACGTCACCCAGGCCGGCGCCGAGGAGCGCCTCCTCCTGCTGCTTGGGCGGCAGCTCCTTCGCCGCCTCGACGAGGGCCTCGCGATCGCCGAGCTTGCCGAGGATCTCCACCACCTTCACCCCGTCGCCGGCGAGCCGGTAGAGGCGCGCGGCCTCCTTGGGCTGGTCGTGCTCCTCGAAGAGCCGGGCTGCCTCGCGGAACCTGCCCTCCTTCTCGTGGAGCGCGGCGACCTTGTCCCACTCGCCGGTCCAGGCGAGGAGGTGCGGGGCCACCTGCGCGTCGCCGGCGACCTCGCGGGCGTCCTCCGCCCGGCGGTCGTCGCCCAGGGCGCGCCACACCTCGGCGAGGGTGGCGAAGACCTGCCGGCGACGCGCCGCCTTCTGGTCGACCTCCTCGCCCTCGCCCTCGGGGGCGCGCTGGCGCATCACCCGCAAGAGCGCGGTGAAGAGCTTGCCGCGGGCGTCCTGGGGGAGGTCGTCGAGGCGGTGGGTCTTGCCCCCCTTGCGGGCGGCGGTGGCGAGCTTCTCCAGGGGCTCGAGCTGCGCCTCGAAGTCGCCGGCGAGGATCGGCTTGTCCACCGCGCGGGCCGCCTCGAGGGCGGCCGCCTCGAAGCCGACCGGCCTGCGATCCTCCCTGCCGCGCCCGCGGCGATCGCCCCTGCCGCCCCTGCCGCCGAAGCCGCCAGGTCCTCGGCCGCCGAACCCACCGGGTCCGGCCGGGTCACGGCCGCCGAAGCCGCCGGGCCCACGGCCGCCAAACCCGCCCGGACCCCGCCCACCGCCAGGGCCCTGCCCTGCGCTCTTCGCGTCGCGTTCGTTCGCCATATCTCGCATATCCTATCGGCGGTCGCCCGTCCGGCCGTCCGCCCGATCGTGCGTCATTCGCAATTTGCCCGCGGCTGTCAACCTTCCTGGCGCCGATTTCGCGGGGAGGAGGAACAAATGGATCGCTTGTGGCTCGCGCTGGGCGCGTGCAACGCGCTCGTCTCGGTCGCGGCGGGCGCCTTCGGGGCGCACGGCCTGCGCGCCCGGGTGTCGGAGGACCTGTTGGCGGTCTTCGAGACGGGAGCCCGGTACCAGATGTACCACGCGCTCGGGCTGCTGGCCCTGGGGCTCTTCGTGCGGAGCGGCGCGGCGTCCGGCATCGCCACCGCCGCCGGGTGGTCGATGTTCGGAGGGATCGTCGTCTTCTCCGGGAGCCTCTACGCCCTGGCCCTCTCCGGGATCCGCGGCTTCGGCGCGGTGACGCCCATCGGCGGCGTGGCGTTCCTGGTGGGGTGGGGGCTCTTCGCCGCCGCCGCGATCGCGGCCGCCTCCCGCTGACAGGCGCCGCGAGCCGCTTCGCGGGAGCGGCGGGGACCACCGCCGCGATCGCGTCGCCCCGCGCAGACACGCCGCGGGTCGCCACGCGGACGCAGTGGGACGCCTCATCGCCGCGACCGCCTCCCGTCCAGCTCTCACGCCGCGGGCGGCTTCGCGGACGCGTCGACGGGCGCGGACTCGAGGCGCGCCCCCTGCCGCAAGAGGGCCACCGCGCCGATGCCCACGCCCAGCCAGAGGGTGGCGATCCGGCAGAGGAGCGCGCTCCCCATCGCCTGGGCCTGGGTGATGCCGGGGATGAGGTGGGCGGCGCCCTCCTGCATGGCCAGGTCGGCGACGCCGAGCCCGCCCGGCGACGGC
>DATMSB010000047.1:0-64175 GCA_035565615.1 Vulgatibacter sp.
GCTGCGCCACGAGGCGCTCCAGCTCTGCGATGCGCTGGTCTCTAGGATCGGCGGGCTGCACACCCAGGTTAGATCAAGATCCGATCCGCTTGTCGATCCCCACCCGAGCGACCTTCCTGTGGAGGGCCGTGAACGCTTACCCACTTCCTTCACGTCACCCACAGGGAGCGTCTCGGAGCCATCAGTGGGAGGTGCAACGGTTGCATATGTGGTCCAGCAAGGTTCTGGCGTCTCTGAGATTGCGTTTCGTTCGACCGCGAACCCAAGCTCCGAGACATCTATCACGAGCCCTTGCGCCCAAAACTCGGGGCCACGGGTCAACCAACTCGGCAACCTCGTCTTCTTTCGGGGGGAGGATTGCGCCTACCCCGATTCCGATGGCCTGTATGCAGCCTTTATCGATTCTGCCGGAACGCCGGCGACCTACTACGTCGACAAGCTCGCTTCCGGGCACCCCACAATCAGGAATTCGGGACGCCATAGCTACTCGGCGGGGACAGACAGGTTCACCTATATTGATCCCATGGGCGAAATGATCGCCATGAGGGTGAATTTTGGGGGAATTTAAAGCTCTTGTTGTGTGAGGTCGCCCTGAGCCTGCTATTCTGGGCTCAGGGCAATCTCCTGGGAGGATCAGATGGGACGTGCACCAGGTCCATCCCTAAATTCGCATCCCATCGCTGCGCAGAGACGCGCCGGGCGATCCGCCGTTGGGCTCGTCCTCCTCCTTGCTAGCGCCGCGTGCGCGGAGCGCGCGGAGGTAGTCCCTCCTCCGCGGCTCCAACTTGATCCCAGCGAAGTTCGGCTAGAGGTTGGCGAGGAAGCCACGCTTCAGGCCGCGTTGTTCAACGAGTCCGGTCGCTCTCTCGGTGCGGTTTCGGCCGAGTGGTCCTCCCGCGATCCATCCGTCGCTCAGGTCTCCGCAGAGGGAATCGTCAGGGGGCACGCGGTCGGCGAGACCGTCGTCGTGGCATCGAGCGCCGAGGCCCGAGGCACCGCATCTGTCGTGGTCGAGCCGGCAAAGGTCGCCGCGGTCCAGATCGCGCCGGAGGACCTGCGCATTTTTCCGGGGGAGACCGCCGCGCTGGCGGCGACGCCCCTTTCAGCCCGAGGTCAGCCAATCGAAGGGCTCGAGCCGCCAATCTGGACCTCTGATGACCCAGAGATCGTCTCGGTCTCCACCTCCGGAATTCTGACCGCGCGGTCTCCCGGAGCGGCAACCGTCTCGGCACGAATCGAGGGCGTGACCGGCTCCGTCTCGGTGGTCGTGATCCCTCATGTCTCAGTGATTCGCGTGGAGCCAAGTGAGTTGTCGCTCGTCGAAGGCACACGCGCGACCTTGCAGGCGGTGCTGATTGGCTCCAACGGCGAGGTGATCGAGGATCGGGCCGTTGAATGGTCGGCTTTCGATGCTTCGGTCGCCACGATCGACGCTGAGGGTGAAGTGACTGCGCTCGTCCCAGGAAAGACGGCCCTCTACGCTGAAGCAGAGGGCGTGGTGGGCCTCGCGACCGCAACCGTGCTAGCGCGTTTGACCTCACTCAGGGTCGAACCCCAGTCTGCTGTGTTACAGATTGGGACCAACTTGGGGCTGCGGGCCATCGTCACAAACTCCCTCGGGAGCGAGCGCAGCGGCGTTGGGTGCCGGTGGCGAGCTGCGCCGGCCGATCGCCTTTGGGTCGGCCCCACCGGCGGAGTTGGGGCGCTCGCGGAGGGAGAAGGAACAATCTCGGTCGAGTGCGAAGGTCTCGAGGCGGCTGGGACGGTCCAGGTCGTACCACGCGAAGCGCTCCAACTGGTCGGGCCGGATCGAGTGGCGGTGGACGAAGAGGTCCAACTCGAGGTGCGAAAGTCCGGGGCCGTGGTTTCGGGAACCGTAGCGTGGGACTCGGGGGATCCACTCCTCGTCACGTTGGACGGAGATGGCAAGGCGGCTGGCGTACGCCCTGGGAAGCCCCATGTCTTCGCCATGGCTGAGGGCCGGGCGGTGAGCCGCGAGCTCCTGACCGTCATGCGTTTCGATCGGCTCTATGCAGCGCCCAATTTTACCTGCGGTCGAACAGCGGCTGGACGGACTTTCCATTGTTGGGGTGGTGCTCCGATCGGGCGGTGGGGCGAGGTCTTCGTCGAACCCACGCCGATCCCATTCCCATTCGTTGAGCCGAGGATGCCTTCGGGGGGGATCCGCCCCGAGAAGCTCTTCGTCGGGGGTTGGGGACGAGCAGTTGCGATGGAGAGCGACGGGGGCACTTTTGGGTATGTAATGGATCCCTGGGACCTGACCGGAGATCCCTTGGGAATCGACTCCCTCGGCCTCGGGCTCGTAGAGCTGGCGTTTGGGTATAGCGGTGAAGTCTGTGGCCTTGACGCGCAAGGTCGCGCTTGGTGCAACGGAAATTGGGGGTGGTTGGCGACCGACCTGAGCTTCAAGCAGATCGTGATCAATCGCGAGCAGGCGTGTGGCCTGACTTCGGCTGGCGAGGTCCAGTGCTGGAGGGCCCGTAACGAGCCGGGTAACGTCGCCCCTGCTGTGCCCATGCCGCTGGAAGGTGGTCTCCGCTTCAGGGCGGTGACCTCGGGACTGAACCACTTCTGCGGGATCGACATCGAGGGAGTGGCTTGGTGTTGGGGGACGAGCGACGAGGGTGCGTTGGGCGCGGGAGGCGTCTCCACGAGCGCGACTCCGTTGCAGGTCTCGGGCGGACTCGAGTTCAACGACATTTTCGCGAGCGTCGAGCACACCTGCGGTGTGACGTCTGAAGGGGAGGTCTACTGTTGGGGGTTGGGGCAGACGACACCTGTCGCTGTCGGGCTCGCCGGGACGTACACACAGGTGGTCGCTGGCGCTCGTCACGCGTGCGCCCTCCGCTCCGATCGCACGACCGTCTGCTGGGGAGACAACTCGCTTTACCAGGTAGGCGACGAGCGGGAGAAGACCGAGGGTCTTTCGCCACGTCCCATCTACCCGGAGAACCTCGAGCGATGACGAATGAGCCGGTCGACAGAGGCCCAGCGTTCTTCAACGCCTGGTTCGCGAGTCAACGGCGTCGACGTGTCGCAAGGCACAGGCTTGCCCTCTTGGCCCTACTGCTACTCGGGGTGGTGGCATGCAGCGGGGGCGAGCCGCCGTTGGTCGCGGTGCCGCAAGTAGAGCGGATCGAGATCGACCCTGCCTCCCTCGAGTTGGAGGTGGGCGAACGCGCGCAGCTTCGAGTGGTGCCGATCAGCACGGATGGGGCGCGTATGACGTGGGTCGAGTGTGGCTTCAAGGCACGGGATCCAATGATCGCGACGGTGGATCGAGAAGGAGATGTCGCAGGCGTCTTCCCTGGGGAGACGTCGATCGGCGTCTCGTGCGCGGGGGAGAATGCGGCTGTGGTAGTCCGAGTGATGTATCCGGCCCACCTGGTCACGATCGATCCCGACGCGGCTGCGCCGCTGGAAGGGGATGAGGTCGACCTCGTTGCGACGGCGTTCGATGAGTTCGGTGGCGAGTTGCCCGAGCGCCGGTTCGAATGGACCTCGACGCGGCCGGAGGTTGCCGAGGTCGGGCCCGACGGAAGAGTCCGCGCGGTCCGCGCTGGCAGCGCGACAATCGTGGCGGCCACCGGCAGCGTGGAGGGGACTGCGACGGTCACGGTGCGCGCGGCTGCTGGGCGTGTGGAGGTCGAGCCGAGCGAGCTGTACCTCCGAATCGGACGTACCGAGACTCTCCGCGCGACCGTATACGATGCCCGGGGGCGCAAGCTCGAGGATCGGGAGCTTCGGTGGTCTTCGAGCGACCCGGAGCGCGTCAGCGTCGACGACACGGGGAAGCTCTCGGGCCTCGCCCTCGGCGTCGCCGAGGTCGTGGCAGAAGTAGAGGGTGTCGAAGGACGCGCCGAGGTGACGGTGCGTGATGTGCCTGCTACCAGGATCGAGATCCTGCCGCCGTCGCCACGCCTCTTCACCGGGGAGACGCTCCAGCTCGAGGCGGTTCTCTACGATCGAGACGGCGCAATCCTGCGTGACAGGGAGGTGAGCTGGGAGCTCACCGAGCCGACGCGGATCGCCTCGCTCGAGGCGACCGGGGTCGTCGCCGCGAGGCGGCCGGGCCGCATCAGGATCCGCGCGATTACCGACGCCGCGACCGCTACCGCCGAACTGACGGTCCTGCTGCGGCTCGCGTCCGTCTCTGCGGGAGACGGGCACACCTGCGGGCTCAGCCCGATCGGCGAGGCTTGGTGTTGGGGAACGAACGAGCACGGGCAGCTCGGTCAGGACGCGGACGGCCCCAACAAGACTTCGCATCTGGCGCTGCCCGTGGCGACCGAACTCCTATTCGAGACGATCGCCGCGGGGGGCGGCCACACGTGCGCGCTCACTCACGCGGGAGAGGCGTGGTGCTGGGGGCGCAACGATCGAGGTCAGCTCGGAGACAACTCGTTCACTTCCAATGCGAGGCCGGTCCGCGTCGAGTCCGACCTCACCTTCCGCTCGATCTGGGCGGGAAGGGACCTCTCCTGTGGAGCGAAGAGCGATGGGGAGCTGTGGTGCTGGGGTCGTGGGACCGAGTGGCAGCTCGGCAACGATTGGCCGCACGACTCGCCGCTGCCCACCCAGAGCGCGATCGGATACCGCTTCGACGAGGTCTCCCTGGGGGATCTCCACGCCTGCGGCGTCGAGGGCGGTGGGGAGCTCTCATGCTGGGGGTACAACGACCCCTGGGGCTTGGGCTCGGAGTGGATCACGAAGTGGCCCACGCCCGTGGAGGTGGACGGCGGGGGGCTCTACAGGCACGTCGCCGCAGGCATGAACCATACGTGCGCGCTGGATCTGGATGGCGCGGCGTGGTGTTGGGGCGACCAGAGCCATGGGAGCCTTGGGGACGGCTATGTGCCGCCACCGATCCCCGGACTCGGGTGGATTTTCGTGAACCATCCGACTCCGGTGCTCGGTGGACTCCGCTTCGTCGAACTCCGGTCGGGAGGCGCCGAGACCTGCGGCCTGGACGGCGAAGGCGCGGTCTGGTGCTGGGGGTTCAATGTCGCGGGGTTACACGAGCCCTGGAACGTGCCGACCCGGATCGAGACGGAGGTGCGGTTTTCGAATCTGTCGAAAGGGCTGACACACACCTGCGGCGTCACCGCGGCGCTGGAAGTGTACTGCTGGGGCGTGAACACGTCGGGTGAGATCGGTCAGCCGCTCGGCCACGACGGCGGTTGGGTCCCCCAGCCGACCCTCCTCTTCCCGGAGGACGATGTCCGGAGCGAGTGAAGGAACGCGCCTCATCCTGAGAGAACGCGAAAACTCACATCGACCCGCCGCTAAGGTGGACTAGAGAGAGTCAAGGCGTGCGAGGGCGTTCGCTAGGGCGGCACGCAGCTCGGCGCGCGCGGACTCCTCGAGCTCGAGCCGGCGGGCGAGGAGCTCGCCTCGATCCTTCTGGTCGGCGAGCTCTGCCTCCAGGGAGGAGAGCCGCTCCTGCAGCGCGATCGCCTCTCCCTTGCTCATGGCCAGGTCGGTGTGGGCGACGCCGAGCTGGGCGCGGAGCTCGTCGGCGCCCTTGCGGCTCGCCTCCAGCTCGGCGGCGAGGGTGGCGAGCCTGGTCTCGAGCTCGGCCAGGCGGCCCGCGCCGAATCCGATGCCTGGGGAGGGCGTGGCGTCGGGCCAAGGGTTGTCGGTGACGGGCCCCGCGGACAGGGCGGCGGCGAGGGCGGCGTCCGGTCCGGCCGAGGCGAACTCCAGCTCGTCCACCAGATCGGCGGCGAGGATGTCGAAGTCGTCCTCCACGTCGATCGAGGAACCGTCGTCCGAGACGCCAGCAGTCTCCTCGGCATTCGGATCGGCGTCGAGCGTGATCCCGGCTTCATCCGCCGGATCGGCGTCGGGGTCGACGCCGTCTTCACTCGAAGCCGCTGCGTCGAAAACGCTCTCGTCGTCGTCCAGGCCGTCGCCAGTCTCGAGCGTGCGATCGTCGTTCGAATCGGGATCGACGTCGAGGATCTCGCCGTCGCCCATCGCAGCCGGACGGACGGCGCCGTTCACCGTCGGCGCGTCGTCGTCCAGGCCCGCCAGGAGCTCTCCCACCAGATCGACGGTCCCGTCCCCGTCGGCGGGGGCGGGGGGCCTGGGGAGGTAGGGCTCCAGCCGATCGAGCAGATCCCGGGGGCCGAACGGCTTGAGGAGGTAGTCGTCCGCGCGGGTCTTCAGCTTGCGGTGCTGATCGAAGGTCTGCTCGGTGGCCAGGGAGGAGGTGAGCAGGAGCGGGATCGTCTTGAGCGACTCGTCGCGCTTGAACTTGTTGCACCAAGTGAAGCCGCCGGTGAGGCGATCCCCGAGCTCGACCGCGAGCACCACGGCGGCAGGGCGCTTCTCGTGGGCGAGCTCGACGCCGCGCTTGCCGTCGGCGGTGGTCTCCACCTCGACGCCGCGCGCCTCCAGGGCCTGTCGCAAGGTGGAGGCGAAGGCCAGATCGCTCTCGATGATCAGGACTCTCATGTTCCCCGTTCCCAGGGACCCGAGGACGCTGCCGCTCCCGAGGGGTCGATGGTCGGGAGGACCGTAGACGCCCGGCACGGCACTTGTCAAAGAACCTGTGCGAGGAGCGCAGACACCGGGCGTGTCGCCGGATTCGGCTCGGACGGACGTCGGCCCGGCGAGCGCGGGATCAGCGGTCCTGGACCTGGGAGACGAGCTGAATGACGTCGTTCTCGTCGAGGTCGGATACGAGGGAGTAGACGATCCCCTGCTTGCGCCACAGCGCCACGTTGTAGCCGCGCTCGTTGGCGAGGACGACGTCCTGGCCGCCGACGTGCCGTTTGTGGCCGTCGGGGAAGTGGACGTCGCCGCCGGGGAAGACGAGGAGGGTCATCCGCTTGCCGGGATTCTCGCCGCCGTAGACGAAGTAGGCGGCCTGCCGCTCGCGGACGTTGGCGAGGCGGGCGCCGACCAGCTTCGCGGAGGGCGACCGGAACTGCGGCGCGCGGACGTTGAAGTCCACCTTCCCGCGGAACCAGCCCTCCACGTCGCCGGCGGCGGGCGTCACCTCCACCGGCAGCGCGCGGGCGTGCTTGTCCACGGCGTCGAGCACCATGTCCAGGGGCTCGGCCTCGGTCCTGCCGCCCCGGACGAGGTAGCCGGTGCTGGCCACCGCCACCAGGCCCGCGGCGACGGCGGAGTAGGCGGCGAAGCGGCGCAGCGTCTCCACCGCCCGCTCCTTGGCGAGGTCCTTGCGGATCCGGGAGCGGAGCCCGTCGGGCGCCGCCGCGCGGCCGGCGGCCACCCGCTCCTGGAGGAAGGCCCGGAACGCGATCTGTGCGGCGACCTCCTCGCGGCAGGAGGGACAGTTGGCGAGGTGGAGCTTGACCTCGGCGCTCTCGCTCGACGCGAACTCCCCGTCCGCGTAGGCGGGGAGCAGGCGCTCGAGGTCACGGCAGTCCATCGGGAGTTCCTCGCGGGGCGTCACGTCGGCTTCTCAGGTGGCCGCGCGCTTGCGGCGGTATTCGGCGAGGTCCGCAGGCTTCTTCGGCTCCTTGGGAGCCAGGGCCTGGTCGATGGCCTCGTCCGAGACCAGGCCGGAGCCGCGGGCGAAGTCCTTGAGCTTCTTCTGCAGGAGCTTGCGGCCGCGGTACAGCCGGCTCATCACCGTCCCCACCGGGCAGCCCACGATCTCCGCGATCTCGTTGTACGAGAAGTCCTGGAGGTCGGCGAGGATCACCACCAGGCGGAAGTCGATGGGCAGCTCGTCGATGGAGCGGAGCACGTCGTCCGAGAGCAGGCGGTCGAAGAAGTACTGCTCCGGGTTGGCTGCGTACTCCGTGGCGCGGCGGCTGATGAAGCGCTCGTGGACCGTCTCCTTCTCGGCGCCCTCGATCACCGTCCGCTCCTTCACCTTGCGGCGGTAGCGGTTGATGAAGGTGTTGGTGAGGATCTTGAAGAGCCAGGCCTTGATGTTGGTGCCGCGCTCGAACTTGTCGAAGAAGCGGTACGCGCGGAGGAAGGTGTCCTGGACCAGGTCTTCGGCGTCGCGTTCGTTCTTGGTGAGTCGCAGCGCCGCGGAGAAGAGCGGGTCCAGGTGCTCGAGGGTCAGCTCCTCGAACTCCCGGCGGGTCGCGTTGGTGTGGCGAAAGTCGAACACCGTCATTCTCCCTCGCCCGTCGAGTCGTCGTTGGACGATCGAAGGGCCCATGTTCACCCTTCTCTCATCTCAGCATAACCACTTCGCGCGCCTCAACACCGGCTCGCCCGGCCGTATTCCGGGCGCTCGCACGAGCGGGGATTGCCGCGAGGGCGGGCGATCCGGCGCGGCAATCCGGTGGCGTGGACTGCATTCCACGGGCCATCCCGAGGATAACGGGGAGATCAGCCCCTCGCCCCCGTTTCGTCGGAGTCGGGGCCGTCGCGCCTGACGATGTTGCAACCGCCGGCCGCCGCGGACGCGACAATCTGTCCGCGGCGGAGACGCCGCGCGGGCCGGAGCCGTGCGGAATGCCGGGAGCTCGGGCTGGCGCGCCGATGGGAGCCTAGTTGCGCGCGCCGCCCGCCAGGGCGTCGCCCAGCGGCGTGTACGGCATCCCGAGCGAGCTGGCGACCGCCTCGTAGGTGACGGCGCCGCCGTAGGTGTTCACGCCGAGGGCGAGGGCGGGGTCGCACTTCACCGCCTCCACCACCCCGAGCTGCGCCAGCTTGATCCCGTACGGCTCGGTGACGTTGTTCAGCGCGTAGGTCGAGGTCTGGGCCACCGCGCCCGGCATGTTGGCCACGCAGTAGTGGACCACCCCGTGCTTGATGAAGGTGGGGTTGTCGTGGGTGGTGGGGACGCAGGTCTCGATGCACCCGCCCTGATCCACGGCCACGTCGACGACGACCGAGCCGTCCTCCATCTCCTCCAGCATCGAGGCGGTGACGAGCTTGGGCGCCGCCGCGCCGGGGATGAGCACCGCGCCCACCACCAGATCCGACTGGGTCACCGAGAGGTGGATGTTGTGCTGGTTGGAGAAGAGGGTGGTGACCCTGCCGCCGAAGATGTCGTCCAGGTAGGCGAGCCGGTCGATGTTGGTGTCGAGAATGGTGACCTCGGCGCCGAGGCCCACCGCCATCTTCGCCGCGTTGGTGCCGACGGTGCCGCCGCCGATGATGGTGACGCGCCCCCTGCGCACGCCGGGCACGCCGCCGAGGAGGATCCCCTTGCCCCCCTTCTCGCGGAAGAGGCTCATGGCGCCCACCTGCACGGAGAGGCGGCCGGCCACCTCGGACATCGGCTTCAAGAGGGGCAGCGAGCCGTTCGGGATCTGGATGGTCTCGTAGGCCACCGAGGTGACCTTCTTCTCCACCAGCACCTTCGCGAGCGCGGGCACCGCGGCGAGGTGGAAGAAGGTGTAGATGGTCTGGCCCGGCTGGATCCGCTCGTACTCCTCGGCGATCGGCTCCTTCACCTTCACGATCATCTCGGCCCGCTTCCACACCTCGTCGGCCGTCTCGATCATCATCGCGCCGGCGGCGACGTAATCGGCGTCGGGAATGGCGGAGCCGAGGCCGGCGCCCTTCTGGACCAGCACCTGGTGGCCGCGGGAGGTGAGGGCCTTCACGAAGCCCGGCACCATTCCCACGCGATACTCACGAACCTTGATTTCCTTGGGGACACCTACGATCACGGCTGCAGACCTCCGAAAAGGGCCGCGGAACATACGGCGACGCGCCTGTCCGGGCAAGGCCCGCCGCGTCGTCACCGCCGCGGTCCGGTGGCAAACCGCCCCGGCATCTGTTAGCACGGCGATCGCATCCCACCTGGTCCGCCGCCATGTCGCCCCCGCGCCTCCTCTTCGCCGACCCCGAAGGCCGGCTCTACGATCACCCGGAGCTGCTTGCCGCGGCGCGCCTCGGCGAGGAGGTGGGCGAGCCGGACGAGACGCCGGTGCCGCTGCCCGCGTTCGGCAGGCTGACGTCGCTCCCCGGGCGCCTCCCCGTCGGCATCGATCCCGAGAGCGGGGCGCCGGTGGTGCTGGAGCGGATCACCGTGGGCCGGCGGACCTTCGTCCCCACCGCGGTGGGCGCCTTCCTGCAGCCGGGGTGGACCCGCACGCTCCTCCCCGCCGACCAGCCCCTCGAGGACGCGCACGTGCTCCCCCAGTGGGCCTACACCACGGCGGGCTGGGGCGAGGACGGCCCGGTGGTGTGGGCGATCCACACCGACACCCGCGACCACTGGGATCCCGCGCGGTTCTCCACGCCGGAGCTCGAGGGCCTGGTGCAGGCGCGCCTCCTCGAGGACGCCTCCAATCGGATCTTGAGGCAGCTCAGGACCTGCGCCCTGGAGTACCGCTGCTTCACGTCGCAGAACGTCTTCTACTGCCGGGACGAGGCGGCGATCCCCGCGTCGATCATGTGCAACGCCCGCTGCGTGGGCTGCATCTCGGATCAGCCGGCGGACGGCCCGCCCGCCTCCCACGAGCGCATGGACGATCCGCCGCTGGCGGAGGAGATGGCGCGGGTGGGGATCTTCCACCTGGAGCGCGCCACCGGCCGCACCATGGTCTCCTTCGGCCAGGGCTGCGAGGGCGAGCCGCTCACCCGGTGGAAGGTGATCGAGCGGGCGATCCGCGCCATGCGCGCCGCGACCTCCCGGGGCTCCATCAACATCAACACGAACGGCTCCCTCACCGAGGGCCTCGACGCGCTCTTCGCCGCCGGGCTCGACGCGGTGCGGGTGTCGCTGAACTCGGCCAACCCGTCGCTGTACGCGGCCTACTACCGGCCCATCGGCTACGACTTCGCCGACGTGGATCGGTCGATCGGCGTGGCGCGGGCACGGGGCGGCTACGTCGCCCTGAACCTCCTCCTCTTCCCCGGGGTGACCGATCGCGAGGGGGAGGTGGACGCGCTCTGCGATCTGGTGGCGCGCCACTCGGTGGATCAGGTGCAGACCCGCTCGCTGTGCATCGATCCCCAGCAGTACCTCGAGGTGGCCCGCGGCGCCCGGGTGAGGGGAGAGCCGCTGGGCGTTCTCGAGCTCCTGCGCCGCCTGCGAGAGGCCCGCCCCGGCCTCGTCGTCGGCAACTTCGCCCGCGGCCTGGACGAGCGCCGGCCCGCCTGAAGCGGGGCCGGGGCGGGAGCGGGATCCCCCCAGGAATCCGCGCGCTTGTCCGCTCGGGAATCAACCCGCGCGGCGGGCCGTTGAATAAGCGAGCGAGCGCTCCGTCCCTCTGTCCGAGCGAGCGATGGAGCGAGCCGCGCGGATCCCCGCATGGGGATCGGTGAGACGCAAGGCGAGCTCGCGCATCTCTTCGACGTACGGCGGCGCTCCGGAAGGGCCGCGGCGCCTCCGGCGGTTCGATCGATTTTCCGGGGACCGTGCGGCCGCGTGGTGGGCGACACCCTCGCGGCCGAGGTCCAGAGGTGGCCGACGAGGCCACACCCGCCGGCGGAGGTCCGGAAATCCTCCGCCCGTCTCGCGGCGTGCGGGATCCGCGAGACACTCCCGCCCCCGCGCCTCTCGAAAGAGGCTCGCCGCGGGCGCAAGCTCCTTGCGCCCGCGGCAGAGCTGTTTCTTCTCGTCAGGGCTCATCGGGGATCTCCGACGCGGCGGTGCGGCCCGTCCTCGCGGCGAGCCGCTGCGTCGCCCGCTCGCCGTCGACGGCGAAGAGCAGGATCACCGAGGCGATCGCGGCGAGGGCCCCCAGGGCGAAGGGCTTCACCACCAGCGCCGGATCGAAGGCGTGGCCCCGCGTCCGATCGACGGGCCGGTCGGGGTAGGGGCCCGCCGGCGCCGCCGCCAGGCGCTGGCCGGTGCCGCGCAGCCAGACCAGGGCGCCCACGACGATCGGCGCGGAGATCGCGAAGAGGAGAAGGGCGTCGCGTGCGGCGAGCTCGTCCGGCGACTGCTGCGCCAGCCCCGAGAAGACCATCGCGGTGGAGGCGCCGTTCTGCACCGCGTGGGCCACCACCGACGGGAGGACCGAGCCGCTCCACAGCCGGAGCAGCCCGAAGGCGAGCCCGAGGGCGAAGAGGGCGATCACCGACGCCGGGTTGACGTGCACCGCGGCGAAGAGGGCGCTGGTGACGAGGAGGGCGCCGAGCGAACCGTATCGCGCGCCGAGAACGCGCATCAGGTAGCCGCGGAAGAGGAGCTCCTCGCCGATGGGGGCGAGGACCGCCACGCCGACGGTGAGGAGCGCCATCTCGGCCGGCGAGCGTAGGCCCTCGAAGAGGGGAGCGACGTCGAAGCGGTCCGCGAACTCGGGACCGACGAGGAGGCGGTTGAGGGCGTTGAGCGCACCCGCCGCGAAGAAACCCGCCGCGGCGGCGAGGAGGGCGGGGGGCCACGCCGCCGCCACCGGCGGCCGGATCGCCAGGAACGCGGTGGGGCGGAAGTTCATCGCCCGCACGGTGAGGAGGGTGAGGCCGGAGAAGACGAAGAGCTCGTCGAAGGCGATCCCGAAGGCCGGGTTGGCCACCTGCACGAACGATCCCACGGTGAAGTGGATCGCCAGCACGGCGAGGAGGAAGGTGTAGGCCGGCCGCGATGCGACGAGCTCGGGATCGTAGGGTGCGGGCTGCAAGGCGGGGGCAGATCAACCCGCCCGCGGATCCCGGGTCAAGCCGAATGCCCGCGGGACGTTCGGTGGAGGCGACGAGGCGGGCCGGCGTAGGATGCCGGCCATGAAGTTCCCCGTCCTCGCCCGCCGGACCTACCGCTTCGAGTGCACCCGCTGCGGCGCCTGCTGCCGCAGGCCCGGCGCCGTGATCCTGGGGCCGAAGGAGCCGGAGCGCCTGGCCCGCCACCTGGGGATGTCGCTCTCGACCTTCCGCCGCCGCTTCCTGTTGCGGCAGAGCCGCGGCAGGTGGGCGATCGAGGTCCCCGAGGGCTCCGGCTGTCCGCTCCTCGACGGCGACCTCTGCTCGGTGGAGGCGGTGAAGCCCGGGCAGTGCCGGGCCTATCCGTTCTGGCCCGAGCTGGCGGGCGACCGGCGCGCGTGGCGCCGGGAGGCCGCGTTCTGCGAGGGGATGAACCGGGGGCCGGAGGTGCCGGAGGAAGAGATCCGCCGGCTGATGTCCCTCGATCCCGGCCCCTAGGGAGCCCTCCCGCCGAGCGCGGTTCGCAAACTCGAAACGTCACCGCTCCGTCACCTGATACTCTCCTGATATCGAACAGTCGACGGAGTGCCCTTGAACCACTGCACCTCATCCGCCTGGCGGTCGATCCCCTCCCTCGCACGCATGTCGGCCCCCCTCCTCCTCGCGGCCCTCGTGGCCCCCGGGGCGAGGGCGGACGCCTACGTGGTCGGCGCGCGGACGGAGGCCGAGGTCTACCGGATCCCCGCCTGGTCGGGGCGGCAGGGGGACGATCCGGAGCTGATCGGCAGGTACCGGCTGGTGCAGTCGCTGGATCTGGGTGCGTACGATCTCACCTCCTCGCGGGGGCGCGACCGCCTGGACTTCGTCGCCTACCTGCGGCTGATGAACGACTTCGGCTTCCACGACCGCGGCCTCCTTGACGACGCCCGCAACCCGGAGGTCGATCTCCTCTTCGGCTATCTGCAGTGGAGCCACGTCCTGGGCGGCCTCCTCGACCTGCGCCTCGGCAGGCAGATCCGCTTCGACCAGCTCTTCTTCTACGCGCTGGACGGCCTCGACGTGCAGGTCCACACCCCTGCCCACGTGGGTGTCGGGCTGATGGCCGGCTGGATGGTGAAGGGGACGAGCCTCGCCGGATCCGCCACCTTCGCGCCGGACGGCGTGCGGGGGAGCGATCGCCGCCGCATCGCCGACGGCGTCACCACCGACCTCCTCTCCAGCCCCGCGGACGAGATCGCATATCCGTACCTGGACGCGCCGTCGCCGATGTTCGGCGCCCGTCTCGAGCTCGAGGGGATCCGCGGCGTGGAGGCGATCGTCTCCTGGCGCCGCGCGATCAGCCGCACCTCGGCGGGCGATCTCGACGAGCTCCCCGACGACGCCCGGGGCTGGCAGACCGAGCTGGAGCACGCCGGCGCCGGCGCCCGCCTGCGGCTCTTCGGCTGGTCGTGGATCTACGCCTCCGCCGATCGGGATCTGTACCGGGATCGGTGGGCGGCGCTGCGCGCCGGCGTGCGAGCGGAGCCCCTGGCGCCGCGCCTCTCCATCACCGCGGAGGCGGCCCGCTACCACCCGTCCTTCAGCGCCGACTCGATCTGGAACCTCTTCGCCACCGGCGCCCGCGACGAGTACGAGCTGCGGGCCGAGTGGGCGCCGGACGGCCCCTTCCGCTACTACGGCGGCCCGCTCTTCGTCGTGTACCACCTCGACCTCTCGGACCGCTTCGCGAGCGAAGCGGCGGACGCGGGCAACCCCCTGAACCCCAGGAGCCGGGATCTGCTCACCGGGGGCTATGCGGGCGTGTCGCTGCGGCCGGGGCTGGTGTGGCGCGCGTCCCTGGACGCGTCGTACCTCGGCGGGCCGCCCGGCGAGGTGGGGCAGCTCGGATACCTCGGCCGCGAGCTGTGGCTGAACGCCGTGGTGGGCCGGGACTTCCGCTCGTGGATCTCGGCGGACCTGCGGCTCTCGGTGGCGAACGTCTCGGATCCCTACCAGGCGGGGATCCAGGACCTGTGGTCCTTCGGCGCCGCGGCGCTGGGGCGGATGCGCTTCACCGACGACATGGCGCTGCTCCTGGTGGTGGAGGAGAACGCCAACCGCTTCCGCCGCGGCGACCTGCGCGGCTACGCCGTCTTCGACTGGAGGGTCCCGTTCGGATGAGGCTCCGTCTCGCCATCTTCGTGGCGGCCCTCGCGCCGGCGGTCGCCGCCCTCGGGTGGAGCACGTCCGACGGTCGCGATCGCTCCTACGCCGTGTACCCGAGGCAGGAGATCCCGCTCCGCTTCGACCACGAGCTCCACGACCTGCCGTGCACCGACTGCCACGCGGTCGCGCAGTCCACCCTCTCCTCGGATCGCAACATCCCGGAGGAGGCGGTCTGCGCCGAATGCCACGACATCGAGGCGGCACGCCAGGGCGGCGAGACCGATCCGCCCTCCACCTGCGAGACCTGCCACCCCGGCTTCGACGAGACGGCGATGGCGGCCCCGAAACCGATCGTGATCCCCCCGCCGAACCTGGTGTTCGACCACGCGCTCCACCTGGACCGCGGCGTCCCCTGCGCGACCTGCCACGCCGACGTGCGAAAGGTGCAGGTGGCCACCCGGGCGCAGATCCCGAAGATGGAGACCTGCCTCGCGTGCCACCACGACGGCGGGGAGGCGACCGGCGCCTGCGGCGCGTGCCATCCGAGCGGACCGGACGGCAGGCTGCGCACCTGGATGTCGAACGGGGAGCGGCTGGTGCCGTCGCTCGGCAACCCCTTCGGCATCGGCCACACCGCCGAGTACTGGAAGCACCACGGCAGCGACGCCCGGGCGGCGAAGGCGACCTGCTCCGAATGCCACGCCGAGAGCGAGTGCCTCGCCTGCCACGACGGCGCCCGCAAGATCCTCAAGGTGCACCCCAACGACTGGATCACCCTGCACCCGGTTCCCGCCAAGCACGGCGCGCTCCAGTGCATGTCCTGCCACAACGAGCAGCAGTACTGCGCCACCTGCCACGAGCGGATCGGCATCGGGCCCCAGGCGGCCCCGCAGCTCCGCGCCCGGAACCTCCGGGTGCACCCGCCCGCTTCGATCTGGGTGGACACGCCGGGCCCCGGGCACCACGGCGTCTGGGCCTCCCGCGACATCGCGTCCTGCGCCTCCTGCCACCGGGAGGAGGCGTGCATCCGCTGCCACGCGTCGAGCACGGCGAGCGGAGGCGGCTTCGGGCGGGGCGGCCTCGGCATCAGCCCGCACCCGCCCGGGTTCCG
Source organism: Vulgatibacter sp. (assembly GCA_035565615.1). Classification (GTDB taxonomy): domain Bacteria; phylum Myxococcota; class Myxococcia; order Myxococcales; family Vulgatibacteraceae; genus Vulgatibacter. The sequence goes on from DATMSB010000047.1 coordinate 15,812, forward strand.
GGGGCAGGCCTGCTCGATGCTGAAGAAGAACGCCCGGGTGTGCTTGAAATGTCATGCGCCGGCCGATCCGGTGCTGGGAGCTTGCTCGAGATGAAGTGGTCGATTCGGCTCGCCGCGGTCGCGGCGCTCGCTCTCGCCGCCTGCGGCGTCGAGGAGGGTCCCTACGAGAAGGAGGTGAGCGGCCCGCTCGCCCTCGTCTCCAGCCTCCCGCCGGACGGCGCGACGGACTTCGATCGGGAGCGGTCGATCGAGCTGGAGTTCAGCCGGCCCGTCAATCCGGACACCCTGGCGATCGTCCTGATCGGGGCGCCCGATCCCGCGATCGACGTGCAGGGGGAGATGGTCGAAGTGAAGGCACCGCTGGACTTCGAGACCGACTACGTCCTGCGGGTCGACCGCGCCGAGGACGTCTTCGGCAACGCCCTGGCCGGGGCCCCGATCGAGATCCGGTTCCGGACGGCCGCCGACGGCACGGTGATCCTCTCCACCATCGCCGACGTGCAGCCGATCTTCAATCGGTCTTGTGTCGATGGCTGTCACGTGGGGAGGAGGCCCTCGGGCGGGCTCTCCCTCGTCTCCGGCCTCGCCTGGTCCCAGCTCGTGGACGTGCGGGGCTCCACCTGCGCCCCCGGGGTGCGGATGCGCGTCGTTCCGGGGGAGCCGGACGAGTCCTGCCTCTGGCTGCTGGTGGAGCGGGGCGAGATGCCGGAGCGAGGCACGATCTCCGCCGCCGACAAGGAGGCGATCCGCAAGTGGATCGCCGACGGCGCGCTCCCTTGAGCGCGCCGCGCGTCGCCGTCGGGTAGACTCGCGCTCGACCCTGGCTGGCGCCTCCTCGCGGCGCCAGGGAAGGCCCCATGGCGGAACGACATCCACACCTGGAAGGCCGCCGGATCGTGTTCGGGTTCGGCGGCGGGATCGCAGCGTACAAGGCGTGTCAGGCGCTGCGCCTCTTCATCCACGCCGGCGCGTCCGTGCGGGCGGCGATGACGGCGGGCGCCACCCGCTTCGTCTCGCCGCTCACCGTGCAGGCCCTCTCAGGCGAGCCGGTCCTCACCGACGTCCTCGAGCCCTCCCAGGACGCGCGCTACGGCCACCTGGACCTCGCCCGCGGCGCCGACCTCGTGGTGCTGGCCCCCGCCACCGCGGATCTCGTCGGCCGGGTGCGGGCGGGGATGGGCGACGACGCAGTGACCACCACCGTCCTCGCCGCTCGCTGCCCGGTCCTGGTCGCGCCGGCGATGAACGTGGCCATGTGGGCGAACGAGCAGGTCCAGGCCAACGTCGCCGCCCTGCGGGAGGTGGGGCGGTTCCACTTCGTGGGGCCTGCGTCGGGGCTGCTGGCGGACGGCGACGTGGGCGAGGGGAGGCTCTCGGAGCCCGAGGAGATCGTGGAGGCCGCGGCGCGCATCCTGGGGCCGAAGGATCTCGACGGCGTTCGGGTGGTGGTCACCGCCGGCCCCACCCGCGAGTTCCTCGACCCCGTTCGGTTCCTGAGCAACCCGTCCACCGGCAGGATGGGCTACGCCATCGCGGCCGCCGCGCGGGATCGCGGCGCCGTGGTGACGCTGCTCACGGGGCCCACCGAGCTGCCCCGTCCCGCGGGGGTCCGGGTGGTGGAGATCGTCTCGGCCCAGGAGCTCCACGACGCGGCGATCCCCCTCGCCGGCGAGGCCGACGTCTTCGTGGCGGCGGCGGCGGTGGCCGATCAGCGGCCCGCCACCCGCGCGGCGCAGAAGGTGAAGAAGCAGCCGGGGACCCAGACGCTGATCCTCGAGCGCACCCCCGACGTGCTGGCGTCGTTCTCCGCGGCCGTGCAGGCGAGGCGCCCCCGGCCGATCCTGGTGGGCTTCGCCGCCGAGACGGAGGACGTGGAGGCGAACGCGCGGCGCAAGCTCGGGGGGAAGAGGCTCGACCTGGTGGTGGCGAACGACGTCTCGGAGGCGGGGAGCGGCTTCGGGGCCGAGACGAACCGGGTGTGGTTCGTGGACGGGGAGGGCGCCAGGGCCCTGGAGCGCCGGTCCAAGGGCGCCGTGGCCCACGCGATCCTGGATCGGGTGGCGGCGCTGCTGCGCGCGCGGCCCGGCTGAGCGAGGGCGCGGCGGGTTCAGGTGCGGGCGCGCCGGATTTCGGATAGGACCGCCATCATGGATCGCGACGCGAGGAGCGAGATCGCCGAGGTGGCCGCGGAGCTGGCGCGCCACCTGCGCTGGGCCCGGGAGAAGGGCGAGGTCGAGGTGCCCCTTCCATCCGGCGCGGCCCTCGCGCGGGCCGCGCCGGTCCGCCCGCCGGCCGCCGCGACCCGCCCGCAGGCGCTCGACGGGCCCCTGCCTCCCGCTCCGGCACGTTCGCATGCGACCGCGGTGCCCTCCTCATCCGCCGCGGCCCGCGGGCAGGCGGACGAGGCGCCGACACACCTGGCTCCCTTGCCGGCCGCGGTCTCCGCGCCGGGGGCGGGGCAGGGGGCGCCGACCCTGCGCGACATCCGGGAGGAGCTGGGCGACTGCCGGCGCTGCGGCCTCTCCCGCGGGCGCCGCACCATCGTCTTCGGCAACGGCGACGAGAACGCGGAGCTCGTCTTCGTGGGGGAGGGGCCCGGCGGCGAGGAGGATCGGCAGGGCCTCCCCTTCGTCGGCGCGGCGGGCCAGCTTCTCGACCGGATGATCGAGGCCATGGGCTACCGTCGCAGCGAGGTCTACGTCTGCAACGTGGTGAAGTGCCGCCCGCCGGGAAACCGCAACCCGCTCCCGGAGGAGGTCACGGCCTGCGAGCCGTTCCTGGTGGCGCAGATCCGGGCGATCCGCCCCAAGGCGATCGTCGCCCTGGGCAAGTTCGCGGCGCAGACGCTCTTGCGCACCGACGCCCCGATCACCCGCCTGCGCGGCTCGTGGCACCAGTACGAGGGGATCCCCCTCATGCCCACCTTCCATCCCGCCTACCTGCTGCGCGCCCCCGCGGAGAAGCGAAAGGCGTGGGCCGATCTGCAGCAGGTGATGGCCAGGCTGGGGAAGAAGCGGCCCTGATCCTTGCGGCCGATGCCGCTCGTCGGGTAGCACCTTCCGCCAAGCGAAAGCCCCAGGAGGCTCCCGACATGGCCCGCTCCCCCGATCCCTATGGACTCTCCCGCGTGATCCGCCCTGCGGGCGCGCTGCCCCAGGCCGCCGAGGTCGTCGATCCGTCGCTCCCCATCGGCCCCGACGAGCTGCTCATCGACGTCGATCACCTCAACGTCGACGCGGCGTCCTTCAAGCAGATCAAGGACTCGGTGGACGCGGACCCGGACCGGATCGCCGCCGAGATCCGGCGGATCGTCTCGGAGCGGGGCAAGATGCACAACCCGGTCACCGGATCGGGCGGGATGCTCATCGGCCGCGTCCGCGAGGTCGGCCCCCGTCACTCCGCCGCCTCTGCGCTGCGCGCGGGCGATCGCATCGCCACGCTGGTGTCCCTGACCCTGACGCCGCTGCACCTCGACGCGATCGATCGCGTCCACGTGGACAACGATCGGGTCGACGTGCGCGGGCACGCGATCCTCTTCGCCACCGGGCCGTGGGCGAGGCTCCCCTCCGACATGGCGGACACCCTGGCCCTCGCGGCGCTCGACGTCTGCGGCGCGCCCGCGCTGGTGGATCGGGCCGTCTCGAAGGGCCAGACGGTGCTCGTGCTGGGCTCAGGGAAGAGCGGCGCGCTCTGCTGCGCCCAGGCCAAGGACAACGGCGCCAGGGTGCTCGCCCTCGACATCTCCCGGGGCGCCGTCGACACCCTGATCGAGATCGGCGTGGCCGACGAGGGGATCGTGGCCGACGCGACCCGTCCCGTGGAGGTCCTCGGGAAGGTCCAGGCGGCCACGGGCGGCGCCCTCTGCGACGTGGTGATCAACTGCGCCAGCGTCCCCCGCACCGAGATGGCGTCGATCCTCTCGGTGCGCGACCGGGGGACCGTGGTGTTCTTCTCCATGGCCACGAGCTTCACCGCGACGGCACTCGGCGCCGAGGGCGTGGGGAAGGACGCCTCGCTCCTGGTGGGCAACGGCTTCGCCCACGGTCACGCGGAGCTCACCCTCGGCCTGCTCCGCAAGCACCCCAGGCTGCGGGCGCATTTCGAGTCGCGCTTCGCCTAGCCGCTGCCGCAGCCTCGGGGAGAAGCGGCCGCTGGGACCGTGCTCGTCGGAATCCGCTCCCGACGTGGCCTCCAGGCCGCGAACGCGGTCGAATCGAGAGATCCGAAGAGGCCCGCGCGCCGGCCCCTCCCGTCATCCGCCGGTCTGGCGGATCGTCACCAGGTCGTCGCGGAGCAGGTCTTCCCGCAGGAAGTGCCGCTCCGCCCGGACGAGGCCGACCCGCACCACGTGGACCAGCTCCTCCAGCTCGTCCGCCGCCCGCCACGGGGGCAGCTCGCCGGCCTCCACCTGGCGACACGCCGCGTAGACGGCCATCCGCTGCCCCCGCAGATACTCCGCCAGGCGCTCCGCGCGGATGTCGCCCCAGGCGTCCGTCTCCCGCAGCGCGGGCTCCAGGATCTCCTCCTGGATGTCGAAGAACTCGCTCAGCTCGCTCTCGAGATCCTCCGCGATCCGGTGCAGCACCGGGTACGCCTCCGGATCGTTGCGCACCTGGACGGCCACCCGCTCGGCGTCGTCGAGCAGATCGAGGAGCCGATCCTGCTCGGAGAGAATCCGTTCGCGAACCTGGCTGGGATCCATCGAGCCTCCCCGCGAGAGCTTCGGCCCCTCGCCGGGACCGAGATCTCCACACGCACAAGCGTATGCACCGGCGCGGTCGCCGGGGAGCACGCCCGGGGCGGGCGTCACGCGCGGGAGCGCTGGTTCCGCAGCCTGGTGAGCATCCAGACCTCCAGGGCCTGGCCCGCCACGTACACGGCTCCGAAGCCCACGACGAAGCCGATGGGCGCCACTTGCGCCAGCTCGATGGCGAGGAGCATCACCGCTGCGAGGAAGAACATCCGGAAGAGCATCCCCACCACGACCACGGCGAGGGCCCGGTTCATCGGCATTCGGCGCGTCTCCGCCCAGAAGGCGCCGCCGATCGCGGAGAGCGCGGCGATGGTCCCGCAGCCCAGGCCCCAGAGGAGGCCGTTGGACATGTCGAGATCGGCGCCGCGCAAGCGGACGGCGACCGTGGCGACGATCGCCGCGTCGACGGCGAGGATGGCGAGGGCTTTTCCGAGCATGGATGGATTCCGTCCCAGGGAGAACAAGGGGGTCGAACCCCTCCGAATGCAACCCGAATCGACCGACCCGGCATGCCCGGGGCGACGAGGTTAGGATGACCCTGCCGTGATCCGCGCCGTCTTCTTCGATCTGGACGACACGCTCATCCCCGAGTCCGCCGCGATCCGCGGGGCTCTCGCGGCCGCGTGCCGGCCGATCGAGGAGCGGATCGGCCTCCCGCCCGGCATGCTCGCGGAGGCTCTGGAGGCGGTGGGGAAGGCGAGCTGGCGATCCATCGACCGCGGCGGGATCGAGGCCCGCTTCGGCGTCTCCTGGGAGGAGTGCCTGTGGGGCGAGTTCGGCGAGGCGAGCCGAAGGCAGATCCCGGCGCTCCCGGCGGCGGCGGCGATGCTGCGCGCCACCGTCTTCACCGACGCCCTCGCCGCCTGCGGCGTGCGCTCGCCCTTCGGCCCCGAGCTCGAGGCCCGCTTCGCCGCCGAGCGCCGCAAGCGCTTCGCCCCGTTCCCCGAGAGCGCCGGCCTCGTCCACGCCCTGCGGCGCCGGGGCCTGAAGATCGCCTGCGCCACCAACGGCGCCTCCGAGGTGCAGCGCGAGAAGCTCAGCGCCTCGGGCACCTCGGGTTGGTTCGACGCGATCGCGGTCTCGGGGGAAGATGGGAGCGGCAAGCCGGAACCCCTCCTCCTCGAGCGGCTCTGCGCCCGGGTCGGCGTGGCCCCGGGCCACGCCGTCTATGTGGGAAACTCCCTCGCCCGGGACGTGGCCGCCGCCCGCGCGGCGGGCATGCGCAGCATCCACTGCGATCGCCCCGGGGCCGAGGAGCCCCTCGGCGCCAACGTCGCGCTCCCCACGCCCGACCGCGCGGTCTTCGAGGTGCACGGCATCCTCGGATGGGTGGACGGCTGGCGGGCGGGACGGGCCTTCCGGGTGATGGACGACGCGCGCACCGCCGTCGCCGTGGACGAGCCCTGGCGGGAGGAGGATCGGTTCGTCACCCGCGTCGGCGCGGAGGCAGACGAGCTGCGCCCGGCGGTGCGCGGTCTCACCCACCTCGCGGCGCTGGAGGCCGGCGTGCGCGGCCTGCGCGCGCGGGGGGAGGGCCGAGGTTTCCGCCACGAGCTCGGCGAACCGATCGACTGGGACGCGCTCTTGCGGTGAGAAGGAGGCGGTCGTTCTTGCGACGTCCGCCGCCTTCACGCGCTCGTTCCGAAGGTTGCGGGGCGAGGAAATCGACGGCATATATACGCGCCTCATGTCGACCCATCCCGAGACGATCCCGCCTCCTCCCGGCCCCCACGCGCCCCCGCAGATCTTCGTAACCCCCGAGCGGATCGAGCGCGCCCGCGAGCTCGCCTGGAAGATCACCGCCTCGACCTTCGACTTCATCGAGCGCCACACCACGGTGTCGACGGAGCGCACCGTCCTGCGCACCTTCGGGATCTCGGGGGCGGGGCCCGAGGGCGTGCCCCTCGCCAACCTGATGGTCGACAGGCTCCACGAGGCCGGCGTCCTCCACCGCGGCGCGGCCTACTGGCTCGGCCGCGCCATGCGCATGGGCGGGCGGTCGCCGCTGGAGATGATCGAGCAGCTCACCCGGCTCCCCGCCGCGGAGCTGCAGAAGCCGCTCGATCCCGCGGAGGAGGCCGCGATCCGCGACGAGATGCGCGCCGATGCCCGGGCGGCGATGGAGGAGCTCACCGCCCGGGTGAAGCAGCGCGACGAGCTCAAGAAGGGTCTGAAGATCGGCTGCTCGCCCGACGGCGCGCCGCTCAAGTACCTCATCGTCGCCACCGGCAACATTTACGACGACGTGGAGCAGGCGAAGAGCGCGGCGCAGAGCGGCGCCGACATCATCGCCGTGATCCGCTCCACCGCGCAATCGCTCCTGGACTACGTGCCCCACGGCGCCACCACCGAGGGCTTCGGCGGCACCTTCGCCACCCAGGAGAACTTCCGGATCATGCGGGAGGCGCTCGACGAGGAGTCGAAGCGCCTCGGCCGCTACATCCACCTGGTCAACTACTCCTCCGGCCTGTGCATGCCGGAGATCGCCTTCATGGCGGCGTGGGAGCGGCTCGATCACCTGCTCAACGACGCGATGTACGGGATCCTCTTCCGCGACATCAACCCGCAGCGGACGATGGTGGATCAGTACTTCTCCCGGCGGATCTGCGCCTACGCCGGGATCCTGATCAACACCGGCGAGGACAATTACATCACCACGGCGGACGCCTACGAGGCCGCCCACCAAGTGGTCGCCTCGCAGTTCATCAATGAGGCGTTCGCGCATCGGGCGGGCCTGCCCGACGAGCTCATCGGCCTGGGGCACTCCTTCGAGATCGACACGGCGTACCCCGACACCCTGTTGTGGGAGCTGGCGCAGGCCTACCTGATCCGAGGGTGCTTCCCGAGGCATCCGCTCAAGTACATGCCGCCCACCAAGCACAAGGACGGCGACATCTTCTTCGCCCACGCCTACGACGCCATGGCCGACCTGATGGCCATCTGGACGAGGCAGGGGATCCAGCTCCTCGGCATGATGACCGAGGCGATCCACAACCCCTTCCTCATGGATCGCTACGCGGCGCTGAAGATGGCCGACTACCTCTACCGCGCGGGGGCGTGGCTCGGCGACGAGCTGCAGATCAACCCGAACGGCCGGATCGCCCAGCGGCAGAAGGAGGTCTTCGAGAAGGCGATCGACATGCTCGAGGAGGCCGCCGAGATCGGGATGTTCGAGGCCATCGCCAAGGGCCGCTTCGCCGGGGTGAAGCGTGCCGTCGACGGGGGCAAGGGCCTCGCCGGCGTCGTCGAGAAGGGGGAGGACTACTTCAACCCCGTCCTCGAGATCCTCGAGGGCGCCACCGGCGTGGTGCTCCCCGACGGCCGCCGCGTGTCGAAGGCGGAGGTGCCCTCCCGATGAAGGCCAGCGCTCCCGTGCCGCACATCATTCGCCCCTACGGCGATCGCAAGGACGACGGGCTCGTCCAGCTCTCCTTCGTGCTCCCGGTGCCCGCCTCGGAGAAGGCGAAGGAGGCCGCGCGCCAGCTCCTCCAGAAGCAGGGCTTCGTCGACGTCCTGGTGGCGCAGATGGAGCAGGCGGGGGAGGGCTACACCTTCTTCGTGGCGTACGCGAAGACCCAGCTCTTCCTCGACTACGCGGCCATCGACGTCCCCGAGGTGAAGATCCACAAGCTGGGCTTCGACGACCTCAACGACGCCATCGAGGCGGACCTGGGCCGCAAGATCGTCGTGGTCGGCGCCTGCACCGGCACCGACGCCCACGCCGTGGGCATCGACGCCATCATGAACATGAAGGGATACGACGGGGACTACGGCCTCGAGCGCTACCCCATGTTCGACGCGCTGAACATGGGATCGCAGGTGCAGAACGAGGCCATCCTCTCCAAGGCCCTCGAGCGCGGCGCCGACGCGATCCTGGTGTCCCAGATCGTCACCCAGCGCGACGTCCACAAGGACAACTCCCGCCAGCTCGTCGACCTCATCGAGGAGCGCGGCCTCCAGGGGCGCTTCCTGCTCCTCCTCGGCGGCCCCCGCATCGACCACAAGCTCGCCCTCGAGCTCGGCTACGACGCGGGCTTCGGCCCCGGCACCCGCCCCTCCGACGTGGCCAACTTCCTCTTCTCCGCCGTGAAGGAGCGCGAGGCGCAGAGGAAGGCGACCTGATCGGCGCCGGTCGGCCGGCGGCCGGGGGGGCGACCGGGCGGGGGGCGGCGCCGACTTGAATCGGCAGGGCCTCCCCCGCAGGATCCACCGCCATGTGCGGCCGATACAGCCTGGGCGTCCCCAGCGCCACCGACCTCGCCACCATGCTCCGGGCCCGCCTGCGACCCGAGCACGAGGCGCTCTTCAGGCCGCGCTACAACGTGGCGCCCACCCAGCGCTCCTGGGTCGTGCGGGAGGAGGAGGGCCGGCCCACCCTCGCGCCGGCCGTGTGGGGCTTCCCCTCCACGACCGGCAAGTTTCTCATCAACGCCCGCTCCGAGACGGCGGCGACGAGGCCCGCCTTTCGGGGCGCGTGGAAGGAGCGGCGCTGCGTGGTCCCCACCGACGGCTTCTTCGAGTGGAAGGGACCGCCCAGGGATCGCCGGCCCCTCTGGTTCCACCCCGCGGACGGAGGGCTGCTCCTCCTCGCCGGCCTCTTCCAGGACGGCCCCGAGCCCCGCTTCGTGATCCTCACCACCGCCGCCAACGAGATCGTGGCGCCGGTGCACGACCGCATGCCGGCGATCCTCGCGGAGGACGAGGCCGAGGCCTGGCTCGCGGATCCCCCCGAGGAGCCGCTCGCGCCGGCCCCCGCCCACGTCCTCCGCGCGAGACCCGTATCACCGAGGGTGAACTCCGTCGCCAACGACGATCCGGAGTGCCTGGCGCCGCCGCCTCCCGACGAGCCCGGGCCCGGCGGTCAGCTCCGCCTCCTCTGATCCCGAGCCACCGGCGGTCCCACGTGGTATGGGCTCGTTCGGACTCGACGCGCGCGCCGGGTGCGCCGCAGGAGGTGAAGGATGCCGGTGGGAGAGAAGGTCACGCTGCGGCTGCGGATGAGCCAGGCCGACGCGCACTACGGCGGAAACCTGGTGGACGGCGCCCGGATGCTGGCGCTCTTCGGCGACGTGGCCACGGAGCTCCTCATCCGCCACGACGGGGACGAGGGGCTGTTCCGGGCCTACGACTCGGTGGAGTTCCTCGCGCCGGTGCATGCGGGTGACTTCGTCGAGGCGGAGGGCGAGATCACCGCGGTGGGCAACACCTCCCGCAAGATGCGCTTCGAGGTGCGCAAGGTGATCCGGCCGCTGCCCGGCAGCGACTCCGCCTGCGAGGTGCTCGACCCGCCGATCGTCGTCTGCCGCGCCACGGGCACCTGCGTCACGCCGAAGGACAAGCAGCGCGTCCCGCGCTAGGGCATCCGGCCCCTGCGCGCGCGGCTCGGGTGGAGGCCGGCCGCGCCGCTCCCTCCTTGGAGCCGCGGCGCTTGCGCGGAGCGCCCGGTCTTGGCAACGTCCGCCGCCGAAGCGAAAGGAGCGACATGGATCCCCTCGTCATCACCGCGGCCCTGGTGGGCGCCGAGACCACCCGCGAGCAGACCCCGTACCTGCCGATCTCGCCGGAGGAGATCGCGCAGGAGGCCAGGCGCTGCCGGGAGGCGGGCGCCTCCATCGTCCACCTCCACGTCCGCGAACCGGACGGAAGGCCCTCCCAGAGCGCGGCGCTGTTCCAGGAGACGATCGAGCGGATCCGCGCGCTGGCGCCGGATCTGATCTGCCAGACCTCCACCGGCGGCGCGGTGGGGATGGACGTGGACGAGCGCGCCCAGCCCCTCGGGCTGAAGGGCGCGGCCAAGCCCGACATGGCGACGCTGACCACCGGCACCGTCAACTTCGGAGACGAGGTGTTCTGGAACCCGCGCCCCCTGGTCCGCGAGATCGCGAGGCGGATGCGGGCCGCGGGCATCGTGCCGGAGATCGAGTGCTTCGACGCCGGCATGGTGGACGAGGCGTACGCGCTGCAGAAGGAGGGGCTCCTCGACTTCCCCGCCCACTTCGACTTCGTGCTCGGCGTGCCGGGGGCGCTGGCGGCGAAGGAGGCGGCGGTCGACTTCCTCCGCTCGCAGCTCCCCGAGGGATCCACCTGGACGGTGGCCGGGGTGGGGCGCCACCAGCTCCCGATGGCGGAGCTGGCCATCGAGCGGGGCGGCAACGTGCGGGTGGGCCTCGAGGACAACATCTACCTGTCCAAGGGCGTCCTCGCGAAGGGCTCGTACGAGCTGGTGGAGCGGGTGGTGGAGATGGCGGGTGGCCGCGGCCGCGCCGTGGCCACGCCGGATCAGGCCCGCGACCTCCTGCGGATCCCGCGGCGCTGAGTCGATCCGTCGGCGCGGCGCCGCCGCGCCCGAAACGACGAGAGCGCGGCACTCGTGCGAGGACTGCCGCGCTCCTTGCCACTTCCGGGTGGGCCTCCGCCGGGGAGGCCGCGCCCGTCAGGTTGCCTCAGAGGTTCTGCTCTTCGCGGCGGTCGGGCAACGCCACCTCGCCGCCGATGACGTCGTTCACCGACGGGAAGCGGGTGATCTCGTTGCGAGCGATCCGCCACGCCTGCTGGACGATCCACGAGAGGGAGCGATCCTGCCGGTTCGCCTCCATCTGGATCTCCTGGAGCATCTCCTCCGGAAAGTAGAGGCTCTGCTTGCGCTTGTCCGTGCCGGCCATGGGTGTGGGCTCCTGTGCGAAGTCAGAAGATTCGATACCATCGTTTGGGCGCATGTCAATGAACCCGCCCTGGTGACGGCCCCGTGCCCTCGCTAGAATCGGCCGCCTGCACGCCGAAAGGACACGCCTTGCGAAGCCGATCCCTCCCTTGCCTGGCCCTCCTCGCCGCCTGGACCTTCTTCGCCTGCTCGGGCGAGACCATCGGCGGCGTGAAGCCCGCCATCTCCGTCACGCTACCGGACGGCGCCGAGACCCTCTCGTTCGGTAAGGTGCCGGTGGGGCAGCGGGCGAAGCTGGAGCTGCGGGTGAACAGCGACCGGCCCGTGCCGCTGGTCGTGTCGCAGATCGTCCCGACCTCCAAGGACGGATCCGCCCACCTGGCGTTCTCCGCGAAGCCGGCCGCGCCCTTCTCCGTCGCCGGGAGCTCGTCCTCCGTGGTCGAGGTCTGGTTCGAGCCTGCCGACGTCCGCCACTACCAGGCGGAGCTCGTCATCGAGTCGGACGACCCCGATCGCCCCAGGCTCACCGTCCCGATGGCGGGCGAGGGGATCGAGGGCGCGATCCGCGTGGTGGGCTGCCTCACCAGCGACGCCGATCCCACCCGCTGCGCCGACACCCTGGTCGAGGCCCCCACGGTGCTCGACATGGGGGAGGTGGTGGCGGGCCAGCACGAGCGGGTGCAGGTCACCATCCAGAACCTCGGCGTGGACGTGCTCGAGGTGCACTCGGTGGGCTTCGCCGACGAGGCCGCCGCGGGCGCGGCGGGCTTCGCCATCGACGACAAGTTCCGCCGCGCCGTGGCCATCTCGCGGCTCTCCAACCAGACCTTCCAGGTGGAGTTCACCCCGCCCCTCGGCGCGAAGGGCGAGGTGGAGGCCCGGGTGGCGATCGCGTCCTCCGATCGGAGGACGCCGCGGGTCGAGCTGCCGCTGCGGGTGGAGGTGGTCCCCAACCGGCCGCCGCTGGCTTGCGTCGTCGTCCGCGAGATCGTGAGCGCGTCCGGGCAGGTGCGCGAGCCGCCCCCGGGCCCCGTGATCGTGGAGCCCACCGAGACGGTGATCCTCGACGCCGACGCGCGCCCCGGCTGCACCGCCGATCCCGAGGACGGCAAGGACGTGACGCTCGCCTTCGACCTGGACGGGCCCGACGCCTACGGGAGGCTCGACCCCGTCCCGGGCGCGCCCATGCGCCGCTCGTTCCGCGCCGAGGTGATCGGCAGCTACACCGTGACCCTGGAGGCGGCCGACTCCCTGGGCGCCATCGGGGCCGAGGACGAGAACGGCGTGCCGGCGGTGGCGGCCTTCGAGGTCAGGCCCAGGCAGGACATCGCCCTCGAGATCAAGTGGGCGGCCGAGAACGTCGACCTCGACGTGCACTTCGTCCGGGGGGAGAACGGCTTCGACGCGCTGTGGAGCGACGTGGACGACTGCGCCATCCTCGCCGCGTGCGGCCCGGGGGAGCAGCCGCTGTGGGGCCTCCAGCCGCCGGTGACGAGCCCGAGGCTCGCCATCGACGATCAAGGCGGCGGCAGCCTGGTGGAGACGGTGCTCCTCAACGGCCCCGAGCCGAGCACGAGCTACTGGATCTTCGCGCACTTCTACGACGACCGCCGGCCAGAGCGCTCGAGCGCCCCCTCGTGCAGCGCCGACGGTCCCGCGTGTGAGGGCGGCGCCGTCTGCGCCGCGGGGCGGTGCATGCCTCCGGTGGAGGCGTCGGCCCGGATCTTCTCCAAGGGGATCGAGCTCGAGCTCGGCCCGGCCGGGACGATCGAGCTGGAGCAGCCCTGCGACACCTGGGTGGTGGCGAAGGTGACCTGGCCCCCCGACTCCGAGGGGGAGATCGTCGTGCACCCGTTCGAGGAGGTCTTCGCGTCGCACGACGCGACTGGGCCGACCTGCCCGGTCTTCGCACCCTGAAAATAAACGGGCCGCCGGTTTGCACCGGCGGCCCTAGCGGACCCGGGGGGGGAGGGGGGGGACCCCAGGATCCAGCCGCTGTCCGGAGCCGTCCGTCGCCAGCCGGCGAGAGGCGCTCCGTATTCGAAGTCGGGGCATTCTAACGGCGGTCCGCCCCGGCGTCACCAGGTTTTGCGAACCGCCCTGCGATGCAGGCCCCGCCTGATTCTCGGGTCTCGAACCCCGCCGCCCCTCCACCCATTCCCGCCCACCGCGATGGAGCGGCGAGACGATGGGCGGAGTATAGGATCGGGCCGGAGGGCTCCTCAAGCATTCACCGGCTCCGGGAACCCTTGCACCATGAACGAAACGCACACTTCCGAACGGATCCGGCGGGCCGTGTCGCGGCTCTCGACCGCGCTCGAGCGTCTCGAGCTCGGGAGCGGCCACGAGGTCGTGGTCGCGTTCAGCGGCGGCGCGGACTCGCTGGCGCTGCTCGCGCTCCTCGGGCTCGTGCCCAGGCGGCTGCGCCCGTCGTTCGAGGCCGTCCACGTGGATCACGGCCTCCGCCCCGACTCCGCCGCCGACGCGGCTCGGGCCGCGGCCCTCGCCGCCGGGCTGGGTGCGAGGTGCCGCATCGTCACCATGGAGGCCCGCGGCGGCGGCGGTCTCGAGGCGGTGGCCCGGCGGGGGCGATACGAGGCCCTCGCCGCCGCGGCCGCCGGCAGGACCATCCTCACCGCCCACACCGCCGACGATCAGGCGGAGACGGCCCTCTACCGGCTCTCCAAGGGAACCGGGATCCGCGGCCTGGCGGGCATCCGGCCCGTCGTCCGCCTCGCCGGCGCCACGGTGGCGAGGCCGCTCCTCGAGGTGGAGCGTGAGCTCCTTCGCGGCGTGGTGGAGGATCTGGGCCTCCGGCCCGTGGAGGATCCCACCAACCGCACCGGCGCCTTCGCGCGAAACCGCCTCCGCCTGGAGGTGCTGCCCGCCCTCGAGCGCGCCGTCGGCGGCGCCTCGGCGAACCTGGCCCGGGCGGCGCGCCTCGCCGCCGACGACGAGCGCTACCTCGAGTCGCGGGCCGCCCGGGCGCTGGCGCGGATCGCCCTGGGGGGAGGGTGCGACGCGGGCCGGCTGGCGCGGCTGCCGGCGGCCCTGCGCGGCCGGATCGTGCGGCGGCTCGTGGTCGACGCCGGCGGGCGGATCCCGACCGCGGCGGAGGTGGAGCGGGTCCTCGCCCTGGCGAAGCGAGGGGGCGAGCTGCACCTGGCGCGGGGGATCGTGGCCACGGCTCGTGCCGGAATCCTGACGGTCCGGCAGGGGAGGACGGGGCGCGGTTGATGGGAATCGCGCCGGCCCGCCGTGCATCTGATAGAACGGAAGGGAAACCCCGCCCGCAGGCGCCTTCCGAGCGAGTGCCGGAAGGACGTGCCGCCGCAGGTGGTTGGGGATGGGTCGGCAGGTCGCCGGCGAAAAGGATCGGCGCCCGGCCCTGGGCCCTTGCGAGGCGCGAAATGGACTCTTTCAGGAATCCGAGGGACGAGAGCTCGTGAGACAGTCGTACAAGACCGTGCTGCTGTGGGCAGTGCTGATCGCGATCTTCGGTAGCTTCTACCACTTCGTCAGCACCAGCGGCGTGGAGGTCAAGGAGACCGACTACTCCGAATACCTCGCGAAGGTGGACGAGAAGCAGGTCGAATCGGTCTCGATCAAGGGGACGACGCAGACCTATACGCTCAAGGGCGACAAGACCGAGTACCGCACCTCCGGCCCGGCGGGCGAGAGGCTGATCGAGAAGCTCGACCAGAGCGGCGCCAGCTTCAAGTTCGAGCGGGAGGACGGAGGGTCGGTGTGGCTGCAGGTCGCGCTGCAGGGCCTGCCGATCATCTTCCTCTTCATCGTCTTCCTGCTGTTCATGCGCCAGCTCCAGGGCAGTGGCGGGAAGGCGATGCAGTTCGGCAAGTCCAAGGCCAAGCTGCTCAGCGAGGTCCACAACCGCGTCACCTTCGCCGACGTGGCGGGCATCGACGAGTCGAAGGACGAGCTCGAAGAGATCGTGGCCTTCCTCAAGGATCCGAAGAAGTTCACCAGGCTCGGCGGCCGCATCCCCAAGGGCGTGCTGCTCATGGGCCCGCCGGGCACGGGGAAGACGCTGCTCGCCCGCGCGGTGGCCGGGGAGGCGGGCGTCCCGTTCTTCTCCATCTCCGGCTCGGACTTCGTGGAGATGTTCGTGGGCGTGGGCGCCAGCCGCGTGCGGGATCTCTTCGAGCAGGGCAAGAAGAACGCCCCCTGCATCATCTTCATCGACGAGATCGACGCGGTCGGCCGCCACCGAGGCGCGGGCCTGGGCGGCGGGCACGACGAGCGGGAGCAGACCCTCAACCAGCTCCTGGTGGAGATGGACGGCTTCGAGTCGAACGAGGGCGTGATCCTGATCGCGGCGACCAATCGGCCGGACGTGCTCGACCCGGCGCTCCTGCGCCCCGGCCGCTTCGACCGCCGCATCGTGGTGCCGAGGCCCGACGTGGTGGGTCGCGAGGGCATCCTCAAGGTGCACACCAAGAAGACGCCGATCGCACCCGACGTCGACCTGGCGATCATTGCCCGCGGCACGCCCGGCTTCTCCGGGGCGGACCTCGAGAACCTCGTCAACGAGGCGGCCCTGCTCGCCGCCCGGCAGAACAAGGATCGGGTCGAGCTCGTGGACTTCGAGATGGCCAAGGACAAGGTCATCATGGGCACCGAGCGCCGGTCGCTGGTGATGAGCGAAAAGGAGAAGCGCTCCACCGCCGTCCACGAGGCGGGGCACGCGCTGGTGGCCAAGCTCCTCCCCGACTCCGACCCGGTGCACAAGGTCACGATCATCCCCCGCGGCCGCGCCCTGGGCGTCACCCAGCAGCTCCCGGTAGAGGATCGCCTCAGCCTCTCGAAGGAGTACGCCCTCAACCGCATCGCGGTGCTCATGGGCGGCCGCATCGCCGAGGAGCTGGCCTTCGACGGCCAGAAGACCACCGGCGCCGGCAACGACATCGAGGTCGCCACCGACATGGCCCGCAGCATGGTCTGCGAGTGGGGCATGAGCGACAAGCTCGGCCCGCTGGCCTTCGGCAAGAAGCAGGGCGAGGTCTTCCTGGGCAGGGAGATGGGCACGTCCCCCGACTATTCGGAGCAGACGGCCCGCGACATCGACCTCGAGGTCCGCAAGATCGTCACCGACCAGTACGCGGTGGCGCGCAAGGTCCTCGAGGAGAACTTCGACCTCCTCATGAAGATCGCCGACGCGCTGATGGAGTACGAGACCCTCGACAGCGCGGACCTGGACACGCTGATCCAGGGCGGCACGATCACCCGCGAGAAGCCGACGCCCCCGGTCGCGGCCCGGGAGCCGGAGAAGAAGGAGAAGGAGAAGAAGCCCCTCCTCCCCGCGCTGGAGCCGGTGCCCAAGCTCGAGGTCGGCAAGGCCTGAGGCGAGACGGCCGGTGGGAGCGCTCCCGCCGGTCGTTTGCGCGTGCGCCGGCTGCCCGATCGTGCACAGGCGCCGGTCGAATTGCGGGCGGAGCGCGCCGTTCCGCTGTTATGCTTCGAGACCCTCGCTCCTCCGGCAGCCAAGACATGATCCGCGCGCGCTTCCTCAGCGTCGACAAGCTCCCCGACCTGGGCCTCGCCCTGCGGGCCCTCGGCTTTCCCCGAGGTGCCGTGGACTTCCTCGCCGGCTCGCTCCCCCAGGGACATCTGCTCGTTTCCGGGCTGGAGGCGCCCGCGCTGGAGCTCCTGCGCAACCTCGTCGGCACGGTCCCCGGCGCCCCGCGGATCCTCGAGGGCGTTCGTCCGGGCGCGGTCCTCCTCTCCGGGAGGCTCTCCGAGATCAAGCTCATCGGCACCAGGCTCCAGGATCGGGCCGACGTCCCCCAGGCGGCGGACGCCGGGGGCTACGTGATCCGGGCGTGCTTCCACGCCGGGCGATTCGAGCCGGTGGAGATCGGCCCCTTGCGCATCGGCGGCGGACGGGCGCTGGTGATGGGGATCCTCAACGTCACCCCCGACTCCTTCTCCGACGGCGGCAGGTTCGTCCGGCCCGAGGAGGCCCTGGCCCGGGCGAAGGCGCTGGTGGAGGCGGGGGCCGACGTCATCGACGTGGGTGGCGAGTCCACGAGGCCCAAGGGGCCGTACGGCGAGGGCGCCCGGCCCGTCTCCGTGGAGGAGGAGCGGGCCCGGGTGGAGCCGGTGGTGGCGCTCCTGCACCGCGAGCTCCCCAACGTGCCGATCTCCGTCGACACCTCGAAGGCGGAGGTGGCCGAGGCCGCGATCCAGGCGGGCGCCTCCATGGTGAACGACGTCCGCGGCCTCGCCGACGACGACCTCGCCGACGTGGTGCGCCGCCACCGGGTGGCCTGCTGCCTGATGCACATGCCGGCGGAGCCGGACGTGATGGCCGAGCACACGTCGTACGAGGACGTGGTGGGCGAAGTCGCCGCGGCGCTCTGCGACCTCGTGGACCGGGCCGAGGCGCGGGGGGTGCCGCCCGCCCGCGCGATCGTCGATCCGGGCCTCGGCTTCGGCAAGACCTACGGGCAGAGCCTCTTCCTCCTCCGGCAGCTCCCCCTCCTCGTGGCGGCGGTCGGGCGGCCGATCCTCGTGGGGCCGAGCCGCAAGGGCTTCCTCGGTCACGTCACCGGCCGGGAGGTGGGCGCGCGGGACGCCGCCACCGCCGGGAGCGTGGCCGCCGCCCTCGTGAACGGCGCCTCGATGGTCCGCGTCCACGACGCGGCGGCGTGCCGCGACGCGGTCCTCGTCGCCGACGCGGTGGCCCGGGCGGAGGAGGGCGGGGCCTTCTTCTCCGACGAGGACGAGGGATGAGCCGGACGCCACCGCCGAGGATCCGCGCGAGGGGCGCGAAGGCCGAACCGGCGCGGCGCGAAGGTCTGCACGCGCTCCGCCTGGTGGGGCGGGAGCGGCGGGCGTGAGCGGCCTCTTCTCGCTCGGCGGCGGCTGGCAGATCGCGCTCGCGGTCGCCGACGTCCTCATCGTCTCCTACGTGATCTACCGCGTGCTCCTGCTGATCAAGGGGACCACGGCGGTGCCGATGCTCGTGGGCCTCGGCATGATCACGGTGGCCTTCTTCGCCTCCAAGTGGCTCGGGCTCACCACCTTCCACTGGCTGGTGAGCCAGTTCCTCTCCTACTCGTTCATCTTCGGCATCATCGTGCTCTTCCAGGCGGACATCCGCCGCGGCCTGGCGCGGCTGGGGCAGGGGTGGAGCCTCGGCTACGACCGGGCCGAGGAGGCCTCTCGGATCGAGGAGCTGGTCCGCGCCGCGGCGAAGCTCGCCCGGCTCCAGTACGGCGCGCTCCTCGTCCTCGAGCGCAACGCGGAGCTCGACGAGCTCGTCGCCGGCGGCGTGAAGCTCGACGCCGAGATCTCCGAGGAGCTCCTGGTGTCGCTGTTCATGCCGGGGACGCCGCTGCACGACGGCGCGGTGGTGATCTCCAAGGGGCGCCTCGCAGCCGCCAAGTGCGTGCTCCCCCTCTCGGCCAACCCCGTGCTCGGGCACGACCTGGGCACCCGGCATCGCTCCGCCATCGGGCTCACCGAGGACGTCGACGCCGCCGTGATCGTCGTGTCGGAGGAGACCGGCCGGATCTCGCTCGCGGTGGGTGGCAAGATCCACCGCGACATGGATCCCGACGTGCTGCGCAAGTTCCTCCTCCGCCTCTACGCGCCCCCGCGCCGGGGCACCCTGCCGCCGCGGCAACGAAAGGCGGCGGCGTGACCGCCGATCGGCGCAAGGCGCTCCGCGGCGCGAGGCCGGAGCCGGAGGGCTTCCTGCGGAGCCTGGTCTCGCGCAACCTCGGCCTCAAGCTCTTCTCCCTGGTCCTGGGCCTGGTGATCTTCCTCGCCGTCCGCAACGAGCAGGAGATGACCGCGACCGTGTCTGCGCGCCTCCTCCTCAAGGAGCCCGATCACCTGGTCAACACCGCCGACGTCCCACCGGAGGTGATGGTGCGGATCGCGGGGACCTCCGGGCGCCTGCGCTCCCTCGACCTCGAGGCCATCGAGCCGATCGAGATCGACCTCACCTCCTTCGAGAAGGGGATGAGCCTGGTGCGCATCCGCGAGGAGCAGCTCGGCCTCCCGTCGAACCTCAAGGTCCTCGCCATCTCGCCCTCCGCCCTGACCGTCAAGCTGGAGGCGAGGGATCGCAAGCGCGTCCCGATCCGGGCGGCGGTGCAGGGGAGGCCCGCCCCCGGCCACCTTTTGGACTCGATCACCGTGGAGCCGAAGGACGTGGTGGTGGAGGGCCCCCAGCGCGAGCTGCGGGAGCTGCGCGTGATCCACACCGCTCCCGTCGAGATTGAAGGCGCGGAGGAGGACGTGGTCGCCACCGTGGCCCTCGATCTGCCCAGCCCTCACACCCGCCTGCAGGGCGAGGTGCGCCCGAAGGTCACGGTCCGCGTGGCGGCGGAGCGGATCGAGCGGACCGTCCGGGTGCCCGTGGACGGCGGGGGCGCCGGCGTCTTCCACGCCAGCGCCCGCCTGCGCGGCCCCAGATCGATCCTCGACTCGCTGGACGAGGCCTCGCTGCGCGGTCTGCCCGAGGCCTCACCGAAGCTCGACCCTCGCACCCCGCGCCCGGTGCGGATCGAGGGCCTCCCCGAGGGCGTCGAGGTGCTCGAGCCGCGTCCCACAGTGGTGCTGCCGGCTCCCGGCCGGCCCCCTGGCCCCCGCCGCTGACGACGGGAGGCTCGAGGGCCGGCCTGCAGGAGCGCCGCGCCGCTGGCAGCTGCGCGCTTCACTCGCAGCCGGGGATCTCGCTGCCGGTGCGAAGGTAGTGGAGGTCGAGTACATAGGGATCCCGTTTGGCGGGGGAGGCGGGAGCCGCCGTTGGGATGCGGCACGGGCGCATGGGCGACCGCCGCGAAGGTGAGAGGCGCGTCAGGCGGCACCGACCTCGCGCAGCCACCCGCGGGTGTCGGGGATGCGGCCGTACTGGATCCCGGTGATGGTGTCGAAGAGGCGCCTGGAGAGCTCGCCGACCTTGCCGTCGCCGACGATCAGCGACTCGCCGCGGTAGCAGAGCTCGCCGACCGGCGAGATCACGGCAGCGGTGCCGGTTCCGAACACCTCCCGCAACTCGCCTCGGGCGTGGGCCTCGCGCACCTCGTCGATGGAGATGGGCCGCTCGGACACCGTCACCCCCCACTCGCGCAAGAGCTCGATGGCCGTGGCCCGGGTGACGCCGTCGAGGATGCTGCCGCCCAGGGGCGGCGTCACCACCTCGTCGCCGATGCGCAGGAGGAGGTTCATGGTGCCTACCTCCTCGAACCAGCGGTGCTCCGCGGCGTCGAGCCAGAGCACCTGGGCGTAGCCCTTCTGCTTCGCCTCCTCGGCGGCGAGGAGGCTCGCCACGTAGTTGGCCCCCGCCTTGGTGGCGCCGAGGCCGCCCTTGGCCGCGCGGACGTACTTGCCCTCGACCCAGATCTTCACCGGATCGAACCCCTCCGCGTAGTAGGCGCCCACCGGCGACAGGATCGTGAAGAAGAGGACCTGCCGCGCCGGGCGCACGCCGAGGAACGGCTCGGTGGCGACCAGGGTGGGGCGGATGTAGAGGGCGGTGCCCGGGGCGCCGGGCACCCAGTCCTGCTCCACCCGCACCAGCTCGGTGAGGAGCTCGAGCATGCGCGCCGGCTCCAGCGCGGGGAGGCAGAGGCGCGCCGCCCCCTCGGCCATGCGGGCGCAGTTCTTCTCCGCCCGGAACAGCCGCACCTTTCCGTCCACGCCACGGAACGCCTTGATCCCTTCGAAGAGCTCCTGGCCGTAGTGGAGGACCGCCGCAGCCGGGTCGAGCTGGAGGGGGGCGTAGGGGACGATCCGCTCCCCGTGCCAGCCCTTCCGGGCGTCGTATTCGGCGACGAGCATGTGGTCCGTGAAGTGCTGGCCGAACCCCAGACGCGATTCGTCGGGCCGCGCCTTCGGCGTGGTGGTCCGCTGAAATGGGATCATGCTCGTCTCCTCGTCAGGTGGGCATGTTCTTTCCTCGGGCCCGGATGGTCAACCCTGGCTGGCCCGGCCGCCGGGCTCCCCTGGACGGAGCGTCCATTCGGAGATAGAGCAGGCGTCCGCGATCGGTGCGCGGGGCGCGGCGCTCGCCGTTCGAGCGGGTTCGTTGCGGCGGACGGGCGCGGGATCCAGCTTCGCATCTCGTCGTCGAAGGCGGGGTGGCGAAGGGCGGAAGCAAGGTAGAGAGGGAAGATGTCGGAGTCGAACGAGGCCAGGAAGATCGAGCGCAAGCTCTTCGGGACGGACGGGGTCCGCGGCGTCGCCAACATTCACCCCATGACCGCCGAGATGGCGCTGCAGCTCGGGCGCGCGGTGGCCTACTCGCTGCGCAACGGGAACCACCGCCACAAGATCGTGATCGGGAAGGACACCCGGCTCTCCGGCTACATGATCGAGGGCGCGCTCATGTCGGGCATCTGCTCCATGGGCGTCGACGCGATCCTGGTGGGGCCGATCCCCACGCCCGGCATCTCCTACCTGGTGGAGTCGATGCGCGCCGACGCGGGGGCGGTGATCAGCGCGTCTCACAACCCGTACCAGGACAACGGCATCAAGTTCTTCGGCCGCGACGGCTTCAAGCTCCCCGACGAGCTGGAGGCCCGGCTCGAGTCGCTGATCTTCAACGACTCGATCGGCCACCTGCGCCCCATCGCCACCAAGGTGGGCAAGGCCTTCCGGATCGACGACGCCGGCGCCCGCTACGTGGTGCACCTCAAGGCCACCTTCCCCCGCGAGCACACCCTCGAGGGGATGACCATCGTCATCGACTGCGGGCACGGCGCCGCCTACAAGGTGGCGCCGATGGTGTTCGAGGAGCTGGGCGCCAAGGTGATCCGCCTCGGCGTCAACCCGGACGGCAAGAACATCAACCAGGGCGCGGGCGCCCTGCACCCGGCGAGGATGTGCAAGGCGGTGGTGCGGCACGGCGCCCAGATCGGCATCGCCCTGGACGGCGACGCGGATCGGGTGATCGTCGCCGACGAGAAGGGCGAGGTCATCGACGGCGACGCGATCATGGCGATCTGCGGCAGGCACCTGCTCGAGAAGAGGGCCCTCGCCAAGAAGACCGTGGTCGCCACGGTGATGAGCAACATGGGCCTCGACCTCGCCATGACGGAGGCGGGGGGGAAGGTGATCCGCACCCAGGTCGGCGATCGCTACGTGGTCGAGCGCATGAGGCGGGGCGGCTACAACTTCGGCGGTGAGCAGTCCGGGCACCTGGTGTTCCTGGACCACGCCACCACCGGCGACGGGGTGGTGGCGGCGCTGTCGCTCCTCGCGGTGATGCTGGAGACGGGCAAGCCGCTCTCGGAGCTGTCGCGCGTGTTCTCGCCGGTGCCGCAGACCCTCCTCAACGTGCCGGTGAAGCAGCGCCGCGAGCTCGACGAGCTGCCCACCGTGCTGAAGACGATCCGCGGCGTGGAGCTGAAGCTGGGCAAGGATGGCCGCGTCCTCGTGCGCTTCTCCGGGACGGAGGCCAAGGCGCGGGTGCTCGTCGAGGGGCCCAACGCCCGCAGCAACGACGCCTACGCCAAGGAGATTGGCGACGCCCTGGTCCGCGCCCTGCGCTGATCCGGGGACCCGCGTCGGCACCCGGCCCCGGGGGAGGGGCGCCGGCGGGAGGCGGACCGGCTGCGCGCGCCGGAGGAGGTGGGCCCCCGCCGAGGGCGGAGAGCCGCGACCCCCGGCCGCCGCGCCGTGATCGCGGCACCTGCGGCGAGGCCCGCGGCCCCCGGCGGACGGCCGTGAAAGCAGGCCGGCGCTCGGGCCACGAGCGGCCCGAAGGGTTTGCCGATTCGGGCGCCGGGACCGTATAAACTAGGGGAGATGGCAGAGAGGGAGCGCCAACCGTGATGCCCGAGCACGACGTCGACGTCGCTCGCGAGGATGGATTCACCTCCGTCGGCGGCGTCCGGATCCACTACGAGGCGTACGGCGCCGGGGATCCCGTGGTGCTGATCCACGGCCTGGGCGCCTCCGGGGCGGCCTGGCGCCGGCTCGCCCCCTACCTCGCGGAGGCGGGCTATCGGGCCCTCGCCATCGACCTGAAGGGCTGCGGCCTCTCCGCCCGGCCGCCGGGGGACTACTCGCGCGGCGCCCTCGCGGCCCTGGTCTTCGGCTTCATGGACAACCTCGGGGTGCGCCGCGCCCGCGCGGTGGTCGGCCACTCCATGGGCGGGGCGATCGCCCTCGATATGGCGGTGAGCCGCCCGGAGCGGATCGATCTGGTCGCGGTGGTGGACGGCCAGGGCGTGATCTCGCCCCCCTGGCTGCTGCAGGCCGCGGCGCCGGTGTCCCCGCTGGTGGGCACGCTGGCGTCCCGGGTGACGGCGATCAGCCCCGCCTCCTCGCGCCGCTTCTTCGCGCGCATGTACCTGCGCCGGATCTTCGCCAACCCCGAGGCGGTCACCGAAGAGCTGGTGGAGACCTACGCCGCCACCGCCGACGCGGGCTACCAGCGGGCGATGTTCGCGATGATCCAGTACCTGGGCGACACGGAGGATCTGGCGCGGGCCGTGCGCACGCTGAAGCAGCCGGCGGCGCTCCTGTGGGGCCGACGCGATCCCGTATGCCCGGTATCCCTGGGCGAGGAGCTCTACCGCTCGCTCCCCGACGCCGAGTTCCACGTGATCGAGGACTGCGGCCACTGCGCCCCGGAGGAGCGGCCCGCCGAGCTGGCGGCCCACCTCGTGGACTTCTTCGCGAGGCGCGGGCCCCGGGTGACCTCCCGGGGCGGCCCCGCCTTCCGCACCCGCGGGAACGGCCACCACCCCTCCGAGAACGGAGGCGGCCACCAGGCCCTCGAGCATCCGCTCGCCGAGAGCTGGCCCGGGGCGGTCGTGGGACTCCCCGGCGCGTCGGCGAAGCGGCGAAAGGGCCGCCGGCGCCGCGGCCCGGGCGGCGAGAACCTCCATTGAGAGCCCGGCGCGGCCCGGCGGCCGCGTGAGGCACGTTCCCCCAACGAGCGCCCTCGCCGATGGAGGCGGGCGCAAGAGAGAAACAAGAGATGCCGCTTTCGACCTGCCGTCTCGGCGTGAACGTCGACCACGTGGCGACCGTCCGCCAGGCGCGCCTCGCGCCCCATCCGGATCCGATCCTCGCCGCCGCCCTCGCCGAGCAGGGGGGCGCCGATCAGATCACCGTCCACCTCCGCGAGGATCGGCGGCACATCCAGGATCGCGACCTGCGCCTGCTCAAGGAGACGTGCCGGTCGGTCCTCAACCTGGAGATGGCGGCGACCGACGAGATGCTCGCCATCGCCCTCGAGGTCCGGCCCCACACCGTGACCCTGGTGCCGGAGCGGCGGGAGGAGCTGACCACCGAGGGCGGCCTCGACGTCGCGGCGGGGAAGGATCGCCTCCGGCCCTTCATCCGCCGGCTGCACGAGGCCGGGCTCGTGGTCTCGCTCTTCGTCGATCCGGACGCCGCGCAGGTGGAGGCAGCCCGCGAGGCGGGCGCGGAGCGCATCGAGATCCACACCGGCGCCTATTGCAAGGCGGAAGGCGACGCCTCTCGGGCCGCGGAGCTGCGGCGGGTGCAGGAGAGCGCGGCGCGCGCCAGCGGCCTGGGCCTCGGGGTCGCCGCCGGGCACGGCCTCGACTACTTCAACGTGGACGCCATCGCGTCCATCCCCGCGATCGAGGAGCTGAACATCGGGCACTCGATCGTCGCCCGAGCCGTGATGGTGGGAATGGAGCGCGCCGTCCGCGACATGGTGGAGCGCATCGCCCGGAACCGCAGATGAGGATCCTCACCGCCGCCGAGACCCGCGCCGTCGATCGTGAGGCGATCGAGTGGTTCGGCGTGCCGGGGCTGCTCCTCATGGAGCACGCGGCCAGGGCGGTGGCGAGGGCGGCGCTCGAGGGCCTGGGCCCCGCGGGCCGGGTCTTCGTGATCACCGGCGGCGGGAACAACGGCGGCGACGGCTGGGCCGCCGCCCGGCTGCTCCTCGCCGGCGGCGTCGCCACCCGGGTGCTCGCCGTGAAGGAGCCGGCAGGGCTTTCGGGCGATGCGGCGACGAACGCGGCGCTCTACGCGAAGTTCGGGGGCGAGGCGGCGTCGTTCTCCTCGGACGCCCTCGGCGGGGCGGGCAGGGGCGACGTGGTCGTGGACGCGCTCCTCGGCACCGGGCTGTCGCGGCCGCCGGAGGGCACGTTCCGGGAGGCGATCGCGGCGATGAACGACGCGCGCGAACGCGGCGCGTTCCTGGTCGCCGTGGATATGCCCAGCGGCCTCCCCGCCGACGGAGGCGATCCCCCGGGCGCGGTGGTCCGCGCCGACCGCACCCCGACCTTCGGGGCGCTGAAGGTCGGCCTCGCGATCCCGCCGGGGCGCGAGCTCGCCGGCGCGGTCGAGGTGGTGCCGATCTCCTGGCCGCCGGCGCTCCTCGATGGCCTCTCGCCCGCGCTGGACCTCCTCGAGGAGGGGCAGATCCGCGCGCGCCTCCCCCGGCGTGAGAGCCGATCGCACAAGGGATCCTACGGCCACTGCCTGGTGGTGGCCGGATCGCCGGGGAAGAGCGGCGCCGCCGCCCTCGCGGCCCGGGGCGCCCTGGTGGGAGGCGCGGGCCTCGTCACGGTGGCCACCCGCTCCGAGGTGGCGGCGCAGGTGCTCGGCCACGCCATGGAGCTGATGGCCGCGCCGCTGGCGGGGGAGGGCGCGCTGGGAGACGGCGACGTGCCGGCGCTCCTCGCCGCCTGCGAGGGGAAGGACGCCGTGCTGGTGGGGCCGGGGATCCCGAGGGGGCCTAGGACCCGCGACGCGATCGGGAGGCTCCTCGCGGAGGTTCGGGCGCCGTTCGTGCTGGACGCCGACGCGCTGAACGCGCTCGCGGGCGATCCATCCCCCCTGGATCGCGCGGCAGGCGAGGTGGTGCTCACCCCGCACCCGGGCGAGATGGCGCGGCTCCTCGGCGCGACGGTCGCCGAGGTCCAGGCCGATCGGATCGGCGCCGCCAGGCGGCTCGCGGCGGCGCACGGCTGCGTGGTGGTCCTCAAGGGCGCCGGCACCGTGGTGGCGGAGCCGGGGGGCGACGCGGCGATCTGCCCCACGGGCAACGCGGGATTGGCCACGGCGGGGACGGGCGACGTCCTCGCGGGCCTCCTCGCGGCGCTTCTCGCCCAGGGGATGCGCGCGCCGGACGCGGCGCGGGCGGCGGCGTACGTGCACGGCGAGGCGGGAAACCGGATGATCTTGCGCACCGGGATGGCGGGCCTGGTCGCCTCCGACCTGCTCGAGGGGATCCGGGAGGTGTGGCGCGCATGGAGCCGGTAGCGAGCGTCACCTTGCGCCTCTCCCGGCCTGCCGAGACCCGCGCGATGGGGGAGCGGCTCGCCGCGGCCCTGCGGCCGGGCGACTTCATCGGCCTCGCCGGCGCGCTGGGGGCGGGCAAGACCCTCCTGTCCCGCGCGATCTGCGAGGCCCTCGGCGTCCCCTCCGGCGAGATCGCGTCGCCCACCTTCGCCATCGTCCACCCGTACCGCGGCGGGAGGCTCCCGGTGCAGCACGCGGATCTCTACCGGGTCTCGGACTTCGACGAGCTCTACGCCACCGGCTTCCTCGACCTCGTGGACGGGAACGCCGTCGCCATCGTCGAGTGGATCGATCGGGTGCCGGAGGCCGCGCCCCCGGAATGGCTGCGGATCGAGCTGCGCCACGACGAGGAGCCGCGCAGCCGCACGGCGCTGGTGCAGGGCTTCGGGGCGCGGGGCGAGGCGCTCGTCGCCGCGCTCGCCGCGGGCGCCTAGAGGAGACCCTCCCTCCTCCGGCGTGAGCTGACGCGGCAGGTTGGCGCTCTTCCCCCCGAGCGGCGCGCCCGAGGCGGCCCGGCGCGTGGCCGGCGAGCCGCGATGGCGCATGCGCCCGGTGCAGCGCGCGGCGGAGGAGGGACACGAAGGCGTCGACGTCGCGAGGGCGCTGCACTATCCTCGCCGTCCCTCTCGACCCAAGGAGCAGCGAAGATGGACCGCGTCATCCGGGCCCCCAGGGGCTCCCGGCTCACCTGCAAGGGCTGGGTCCAGGAGGCCGCGCTGCGGATGCTCATGAACAACCTCGATCCCGAGGTCGCGGAGCGGCCGCAGGATCTCGTCGTCTACGGCGGCACGGGCAAGGCCGCCCGGGACTGGCCGTCCTTCGATCGGATCGTCGCCACGCTGCGGGAGCTCTCCGACGACGAGACCCTGCTGGTGCAGAGCGGCAAGCCCGTGGGCGTCCTGCGCACCCACCCCGACGCGCCCCGCGTGCTCATCGCCAACTCCAACCTCGTCGGCAAGTGGGCCGACTGGGAGCACTTCTGGGAGCTCGAGCAGAGGGGCCTGATGATGTACGGCCAGATGACGGCCGGCTCCTGGATCTACATCGGCACCCAGGGGATCGTGCAGGGCACCTACGAGACCTTCGTGGCGGCGGGCCGCGCGCACTTCGGCACCGAGGATCTCGCCGGCCGCTCCATCCTCTCCGGCGGCCTCGGCGGAATGGGCGGCGCGCAGCCGCTCGCCGCGGCGATGGCGGGGGCCGCCTTCCTCGGCGTGGAGATCGATCCGGAGCGAGTGAAGCGCCGCCTCGAGACCCGCTACCTCGACGTCCTGGCCAAGGACCTCGACGAGGCGATCCGCCTGGTGGAGGAGGCGAAGCGCGAGGGGCGCGGCCTCTCGGTCGCGGTCATAGGCAACGCCGCCGAGGTCTTCCCGGAGCTGGTGCGCCGCGGGGTGCACTTCGACCTGGTCACCGATCAGACCTCCGCCCACGATCCGCTGAACGGCTACGCGCCCGCCGACATCACGCCGCAGGACCTGGCCGCCCTGCGCGAGCGCGATCCCCAGGCGGTGATCCGCCGTGCCAAGCAGTCGATGGCCGCCCAGGTGGAGGCGATGCTCGCCATGAAGCGCGCGGGCAGCCACGTGTTCGACTATGGCAACAACCTGCGCCAGGGCGCGAAGGACGCCGGCGTGGAGGACGCCTTCGACTACCCGGGCTTCGTGCCCGCCTACATCCGCCCGCTCTTCTGCGAGGGGATGGGGCCGTTCCGCTGGGTGGCCCTCTCCGGCGACCCCGCCGACATCCACAAGACCGACGAGGTGGTGGCGAAGCTCTTCCCGGAGAAGGCCGCGCTGCAGCGGTGGCTGATGCTGGCCCGGGAGCGCATCGAGTTCCAGGGCCTGCCCGCGCGGATCTGCTGGCTCGGCTATGGCGAGCGCGAGAAGGCGGGCCTCGCCTTCAACGAGCTCGTCCGCACCGGTGAGGTGAAGGCGCCGATCGTCATCGGCCGCGACCACCTCGACTGCGGCAGCGTCGCCTCGCCCAACCGGGAGACCGAAGCGATGAAGGACGGCACCGACGCGGTGGCGGACTGGCCCATCCTCAACGCGCTGGTCAACGCCGTGAACGGCGCGTCGTGGGTGAGCTTCCACCATGGCGGCGGGGTGGGCATCGGCTACTCCCTCCACGCCGGCCAGGTGATCGTCGCCGACGGCACCGAGGCAGCCGAAAGGCGCCTGTCCCGGGTGCTCGCGAGCGACCCGGCCATGGGCGTGCTCCGCCACGCGGACGCGGGCTACGAAGAGGCGATCGACGTCGCCAGGGAGCGGGGGGTCTCGATCCCCGGCATCACCCGCTGAGGCCGCGGCCGGAGGCGCCTACTGGATGCGCAGCCCGAAGGGCAGCGTCACCACCGGCATCTGGTAGTCGCGCAGGAACTCGTACCGGGCCTGGAGGCCGGCGTAGAAGAGCACCTGCTGGCCGCCGACGTAGAACAGGAACGAGTTGAAGTCGACGCCGGCGCCGATGAAGAAGTCGCCGGCCCAGTTGGCGCGGTTGCAGACGTCCTGGTCGAGATCCTTCTCCGGATCGCTTCCCGCCTTCGGCTCGCAGCGGTAGCGCCCCTCGCCGCCGATCCCCGCGCCCATGAACCCATAGGGCTGGATCATCGGCAGCGGATCCTTGAGGAACGGCCGGAAGCCCACCGAGAGCCTCCCCATCGACACCGCGTACTCGCCGGACGACGGGAACAGGTTCATCCCCGACAGGGCGAGGGAGACGTCCAGCCCCGAGGCGAAGACGTAACCGCCGTGGATGAAGTCCATGTATAGCGTGCGCGGCAGCGACTCGCCGCCGAAGTTGGCGCCGGGGGCGGTGCCGACGTACGCGAAGCCCGACGTCGCCCGCCGGTACTCGCTCTGGGCGCCCGCGCGCCCTTGGGCGCCGGCGCCGAGGGGCAGCAGGGTGAGCGCGAGGAGGGCGAGGGTGCAGACGATCCGACGCATGCCCCCACGATACGGCCCGTCGTCGACGGGAATCCATTCCGGGCCTGTGGATGAACGGACCGCCAGCGCATCGGCTCCCCGGCTCTGGTAGAACCCTCTCCGTGATCCACGCCGACCTCGTCGTCCACTCCGCCTCCGCCGTCGTCACCTGCGACGGCGACCCCGCCCAGGGCCCCGACGCCGCCCTCGGGATCCGCCCCGGCGCCGCCGTCGCCGCCCGCGGCGGCCGCATCGTCTGGATCGGCCCGCAGGAGCGGCTGGCGCACGAGGTCCTCGACCTCCCCTCCGCCGTCGACGTCGACGCCCGCGGCGGCATCGTCACCCCCGGCTTCGTGGACGCCCACACCCACGTCGTCTTCGCGGGCGATCGGGCGCGGGAGTTCTCGCTGCGCTGCGGCGGTGCCAGCTACCAGGAGCTCCTCGCGGCGGGGGGCGGGATCCTCTCCACCGTGCGCGCCACCAGGGCCGCGTCGGAGCGGGAGCTGGCGGAGCTTGCCATTCCCCGCCTGCGGCGCCTCGTCGCCGAGGGGGTCACCACCGTCGAGATCAAGAGCGGGTACGGGCTCACCGTGGAGGACGAGCTCGAGACCCTGCGCGCCGCCAGGGACGCGGCCCGGGAGGTGGGGCTCGGCTGGGTGGGGACGGCTCTGCCCCTCCACGCGCTCCCTCCCGACGCCGGCGATCGCGCGGCGTGGATCGATCGCATGCTCGAGGGCCTGCTCCCCGCGGTCGCGTCCGAGGGCCTCGCCGCCTTCGCGGACGCCTTCGTGGAGAAGGGGGCGTTCACCCCGGACGAGGCCCGGCGCCTCGCCGCCGCCGCGCGGGCGAACGGGCTGGGCGTGCGCCTCCACGTCGATCAGCTCAGCGCGGGAGGCGGGGCCGAGCTGGCCGCGGAGCTGGGGGCCGCCACCGCCGATCACCTGGAGGAGGTCTCTCAGGAGGGGCTGCGTGCGCTGGCCCGGGCGGGGGTGGCGGCGACCCTCGTGCCGATCTCGACCCTCTACCTCAAGTGTCCACGCTATGCACCGGGGCGCGCGCTGGCGGACGCCGGGGTACGCCTCGCCCTGGGGAGCAACTGCAACCCCGGCAGCGCGATGACGGAGAGCTTCTCCCTCGCGCTCTCCCTCGCCTGCCTCGGGAACGGCCTCAGCGCGAGCGAGGCCTTCCTCGCCGCGACGGCCGGCGGCGCCGACGCGCTGGGCCTCGCCGATCGGGGGCGCCTGCGGGAGGGGCTGCGCGCCGATCTCGTCGTCCACGGCGCCCGCAGCGTCGAGCACCTCGCCTACCACCTCGCCACCCGCCACGCCCGGGTCGTGATCTCGGGCGGCAGGGTGCTCCACGAGGACCCCGGCCTCCCGCCCGTCTGCGTGTGACGGCCCCGTCCCGGCCGCCCGCCTTGCCGCCCCGCCCTCCGGCTCCATAGCTTGACCCTCATCCCCCGCGTGCGCCGGGGGGCGCGCACCTCTCCGGTCGGGGCCGCTTCGGGGAGGACGGAAAGGGAGAGGGGCGTCGATGGCGACGGAGCCGGGGCAGAACCCGGGGGGCCGCAAGCAGCCCGGTGCAGGCTCGGAAACTCCCAAGTTCAAGCTGGGATCGCCGATCGGGATCATCCTCCTCCTCTTGATCGCCTTCTTTCTCTTCCGGGGCTTCTTCGAGAACGTCGGCGTCACCCGCGTGTCGTACTCGGAGTTCCTCTCCGCGATCGATCAGGGGCGGTTCCAGCGGGTGGTGGTCGGCGAGGACTGGGTGAAGGGCTACGTCTCCCTCCAGGGCGCGCCCGACGCCGGGGAGCGGCCCAAGCCGCCCGGCAGGATCGGCCGCAGCGCGGGATCGATGCCGTGGATGGCGAACACGGTCCCCGGCGCCCAGGAGCAGCTCGTCGACAGGCTGGAGGCGGCCGGGATCGAGTACGAGGCGGTGCGCTCGTCCAACTTCGGCGACCTCATCCTCATCTGGATCGTCCCCATCGTCCTCGCGATCCTCTTCTGGAGCTGGATGATGAAGCGGATGGGCACGCAAATGGGGCAGGGCCCCCCCGGCGTGATGACCTTCGGCAAGACCCGCGCGAAGCTCCACATGGAGTCCGACACCGGCGTCGGCTTCAAGGACGTGGCCGGGATCGACGAGGCCGTCGACGAGCTCAAGGAGATCGTCGACTTCCTCAAGATGCCGGAGAAGTTCCGCCGCCTGGGCGGCAAGATCCCCAAGGGCGTGATGCTCGTCGGGCCGCCGGGCACCGGGAAGACGCTCCTCGCCCGCGCCGTCGCCGGCGAGGCGGGCGTGCCCTTCTTCAGCCTCTCCGGATCCGAGTTCGTGGAGATGTTCGTGGGCGTCGGCGCCGCCCGCGTCCGGGACCTCTTCCAGCAGGCGCAGACCAAGGCCCCGTGCATCATCTTCATCGACGAGCTCGACGCCATCGGCAAGAGCCGAAACTCCGGGATCATGGGCCACGACGAGCGGGAGCAGACCCTCAACCAGCTCCTAGCGGAGATGGACGGCTTCGACAGCCGGGTGGGCCTGATCATCCTCGCGGCGACCAACCGGCCCGAGATCCTCGATCCCGCCCTGATGCGTCCCGGGCGCTTCGACCGCCAGGTGCTGGTGGACAAGCCGGACAAGCGGGGCCGCGAGAAGATCCTGGAGATCCACGCCCGCGAGGTGAAGCTCTCGCCGGAGGTCGATCTGAAGGCCATCGCGTCCCGGACCCCCGGCTTCGTCGGGGCGGACCTCGCCAACATCGTCAACGAGGCCGCCCTGCTGGCGGCGCGCCGGGGCAAGGAGCAGGTGACGCGCTCCGAGCTCGAGGAGGCGATCGAGCGGGTGGTGGCCGGCCTCGAAAAGAAGAGCCGCCGCCTCAACGAGCGGGAGAAGGAGATCGTCGCCTACCACGAGTCGGGACACACCATCGTGGGCTGGCTCCTGCCGCGCACCGAGCGGGTCCAGAAGGTCTCCATCATCCCCCGGGGCCTCGCCGCGCTGGGCTACACCATGCAGATGCCCCTGGAGGATCGGTACCTGATGACGGTGCCCGAGCTGCGGGACAAGGTGGCGGCGCTCCTCGGCGGGCGCGCCGCCGAGGAGCTGGTGGTGGGCGAGGTTTCCACCGGCGCCGCCAACGACCTGCAGCAGGCCACCGACATCGCCGCGGCGATGGTCCGCGAGTACGGCATGAGCGACGCCATCGGCCCGGTCGCCCTGGGCGACCGCCGCCGCGCCCTCCACCTCAACCAGCAGGGGCCCGGTGAGATGAGGGGATACTCCGAGCACCTGCACCGGGTGGTGGACGCGGAGATCCAGCGGATCGTGCAAGAGGGGCTCGAGACCGCCCGGCGCATGGTGCGGGCGCATCGCTCGCAGCTCGAGGCCCTGGCCGCCCGGCTCCTGCAGCAGGAGGTGGTCGAGGAGGAGGAGATCGAGCGGATCCTCGGCCCGAAGATCGCCGACCGTTCGTCCCCTCCGCCGACCGAGACCACGGTGCAGAGCCCGCCGCTGATGAGCGTGGAGAACGCCCTGGTCGGCAACGACGACCCCTGAAACCCGCCCTTCGCGGCGGGGAGAGGTCGAGGACCCTACATTCTCCTTGGAGGGGACTTGCCCTCTGGAGGAGACGATGCAGCCCAAGATCGGAAAGAGCCACCTCGCGCGGAAGGCGCTCTTCCGCCAGGGCGTGAAGGACGGTTACCTCACGGTGGAGGACATCGAGCAGGCGCTCCCTCCCGGCACGCTCACGGCGGCGGAGAGGTGGCTGCTCTACTACTCGCTGCGCGCGGCGGAGATCGAGATCGTCGGCGACGCGAGCGAGCTCTTCGGGGTCGAGCCCCGTTCGGACGAGGAGCAGCCCGGCGAGCCTCGGTGATTGACAACGGGGGCCCCGCCCCTAGGTTGCGGGCGACCATGGAGACCGAGACCGAGACCGAGACCGAGACCGAGATCACGCCGCCGCCCCAGCCGCTGCCCGAGGAGGATCTGGAGGCCCTGCGCGCGCAGGCCGCCAAGGTGGAGGAGATCTCCCGCGCCTATGCGGAGGTCCTCAACGATCGGGAGGCGTTCCGCCGCCGCCTGGAGCGGGAGAAAGAGCGGCAGGTGGAGGCCGCCAAGGCGCACGCCGCCCAGATCCTCCTCGACACCATGGACGATCTCCGCCGGGCGAGGAGCCACGCCGAGTCGGAGCCGCAGGCGCTGGCGGAGGGGATCCACCTAATCGCCGAAGGCCTGCAGCGCCGCCTCGAGGCGGAGGGCCTCGTCCCCATCGAGACGCACGGCCGGATGTTCGATCCCCTCGTCCACGAGGCGGTGGACCTCGTGCCCACCACCGACCGCGAGGCGGACGGATGGGTGATCGAGGAGGTCCGGGGCGGCTGGAGGATGGGCGAGAAGGTGATCCGCCCCGCCCGCGTGCGGGTGGCGCGCTTCGTCCCCGCCGAGCCCGGCTCGTAGGGCGACCCGCCATGATTTCGACAGCCGGAGTGGGAATGCAGCGCCCGCCGGAAGGTTGAAGGGGCGCCCGCCGCCCGAGCTGGCGAGCATCGACACGCCCCTTGGCGAGATCCCCTGAGGTTCGCATGTCGTCCTTCTCCCGTGGACTCTTCATTGGCGCGGCAGGATGCGCCGCGCTGGCCGCCAGCTTCGCGGTGGTCACGCCCGTCTCCTTAGAGGGCTCGGTCGCCTACGCCAAGGGACAGCCCGGGCTCTGGCACGAGCGCGGCGACGATCGGCCCGAGCCGGTGATCGCCAACGGCTTCTCGCCGCTCCCCTCGCTGGCGCCGCTCGTCAAGACCCTGAAGCCGGCGGTGGTCAGCGTCTCCACCAAGAGCGTGGTGCGCGCTCGCCGCCGAGGCCCCGATCCGATGGAGGAGTTCTTCCGCCGCTTCATGGGCGAGCCCTTTCCGCGCGGCGGGGGCGACGGCGACGGGGGCCCGTCCCGGGTGATGCCGCGGTCGATGGGGTCGGGCTTCATCCTCCACGAGAGCGGCCTCGTCCTCACCAACAACCACGTGATCGACGGCGCCGACCGCATCGACGTCAAGCTCGCCGACGGCCGGGAGTTCACCGCGAAGGTGGTGGGCACCGACCCCAAGACCGACGTGGCGCTCCTGCGCATGGAGAACGCCCACGACCTGCCCACCGTGTATCTGGGCGACTCCGACGAGGCGCAGGTGGGCGACTGGGTCGTCGCCATCGGCAACCCCTTCGGCCTCTCCCACTCGGTGTCCATGGGCATCGTCTCCGCGAAGGAGCGCTTCATCGGCGCCGGGCCCTACGACGACTTCATCCAGACCGACGCCGCGATCAACCCGGGCAACTCCGGCGGTCCGCTCTTCAACGCCCGCGGCGAGGTGATCGGCATCAACACCGCGATCGTGGCGCAGGGGCAGGGGATCGGCTTCGCGGTGCCGATCAACCTGGTCAAGTCGCTGGTGCCGCAGCTCCAGAGCAACGGGCGGGTCTCCCGCGGCTGGCTGGGCGTCGCGCTCCAGGAGATCACGCCGGAGATCGCCAAGACCCTCAAGCTCGCCAAGACCCACGGCGCCCTGGTGGCGGACGTGGTGCCGGGCAGCCCGGCCGAGGCGGCGGGCATCCAGCCCGGCGACGTGGTGATCGCCGTCGACGGAAAGTCCATCGAGGGCTACGCGCAGCTCTCCCGCACCGTGGCGCTGATCAGCCCGGGGACGAAGGCGGGCGTCACCCTGGTGCGGGACGGGAAGGAGCGGCGGGTCGAGGTGACCATCGCCGAGCGGGACGACGGAGGGGGCCTGATGGCGGCGCCTTCGTCGAAGTCGGGGCGCGACGAGCACGATCCGCTCCTCGGCATCACGGTGGGCGAGCTCACCCCCGAGGCGGCCCGCTCCAAGCGGGTGGGGCGCCAGGGCGGCGTCGTCGTCACCGACGTGAAGCGGGACAGCGCGGCAGCCCGCGCCGGGGTCGTGGCGGGCGACGTGCTCCTCGAGCTGAACCGCCGGCCCGTCGGCAGCCTCGCCGAGTACCGGAAGATCGTCCGCACCCTGCAGGCGGGCGAGATGGTGCTCCTCCGGCTGCAGCGAGGCGACAGCGCCATCTACCTGGCCATGCGCGCGGGCTGACGCCGCGGCGGTCGCGAGGTCGCTCGGTTGCGGCGTCGGCGGCGCCGTCCACCACACCACGCGCGCGGGCGGACGCCGCGCAGGTCGCGGCGCCCTTCGGCGTCGGCGCGTTCCCGGCCCATGGGGGCTCAGGCGAGGCGGGAGGAGGCGAGCGCTGCGGCGGCGTAGATGTGCCGGAGCTGTCGGGGCTTGCGGGGCGCCTTCTTGTAGAACTGGTTCGGGTCCTCCCGGCCGGGGGGCCGGGCCTTTCCCTCGTCGACCTCCTGCTCCTCGGCCGCGGGCGGCGCTCCCTCCACCTGCCGCCTCGGATCCGGGTCCCGATCCCGTTGGATCCCGGCCGGGCGCGCCTCCACCCGCGGCGCGTTCCAGGCGGCCAGCGCGGTCCCCGCGAAGATCAGGAGTACGCCGGTCAAGAGTCTGGCCATGGCGCGTCTTCGCCCTCGCGTACGCGCCCCGGGTGATTCCCGAGCGATCTGCGGCGGGCGCTCCCCCTCGAGGGAAATCGTAGCCATCCGGCCACCGGGCGCGGACCCGGCCGAAAGGGGGTCGCCTTGTTCACAGGTGGGGCGAGGTCGTTCTTTTGGTTACCTTGTCCTACATCTCCTACCTTTCCCTCCGTCGGGCGAAGGTCGCCCTCGGGAGCGGTGGCTCCCTCGCGATCGAGGCGAAAGGAAGCGATGGCGCAGGTGACAGGGGAGCGACGATCCTCCTCCAGGTTCGACAAGGCCTTCCCGGTGTACGTCACCACCCCCCAGGGGATCTTCCGAGGGGTGGCCCGGAACATCTCCTCCGGGGGCATGTTCATCGAGACCCGGGACCTCCAGCCCATGGGGGGGCGGATCACCGTCTGCTTCGCGGACCACGCCTCCGGGGTGGAGATCTCGGTGGTCTCCGAGGTCCGCTTCCAATGCGTGCTGGAGTACGGCGGGAAGGAGGGGCCCACCGCCCTGCGCGGCGTCGGCGTCCGCTTCCTCGAGTTCGACACCGGGTTCGATCTGGTCGCGCCGGGGCCGCCCCCGTCCACCTCCATGCACTGAGCCCCGCGCGGAATGCACAGGCCCGGACCCCTGCCTTCGAGGCGGATGTCGGGGTCATGGGCTAGACTCCCGTTCAGTATCCAGAAGCGATCGAACGAACAGGAGCGCCGCCGTGCAGACCTTCCCTTCCGCCATCCCCAACGCCGAGCTCGCCTTCGCCGCCCTCCGCGCCATCGGCGCCGCCGAGCGCAGGGCCGATCCGGCCGACGCCCTCGAGATCGTCCGCCGCCTCGCCTCGCCCGCCCCCCGCAGGCCGGTGCTCCGCCGCTCCCCGTACCCCGCCGGCGCCGTGGTCGAGATCCATCCGCCGGGCGCCGGCGCGCCGAGCGTGGCGCCGGCCCCCGGGGCGCTGCGCGGCTTCGACGAGGAGGTCGCCGGCGTCGCCCTCTACCGCACCGTCGCTCCCGGTCGGCTCGGCGATCGCCACGTGCCCTGGGGCGCCACGGTCATGGTGGGGCAGCGCCCGGCGGAGAAGGGGGAGTGGCTCCTCGTCGCCACCGGCAGCGGGCTGCACCTGGTGGAGGCGGGGCAGGGCGGCAGGCCCGCCACGCGGCGCAGCGCCCGGGTGCTCGGCGTGGTCGAGGGGATCGTCTCCGACGCGGGGCCGCTCCGGCGCTGCGCCTGAAGCGAAAGAGCCCCGGCGCCTGCTGAGAGGGCCGGGGCTCGAACCGGGGGCACCCCGCCGGGCGCAGCCGAGGTGGAGGGCGGCTACTGCGAGAAGCCCTCGATGAGGTAGTGCGCCTCGATCCGCTTGAGGGCCAGCACCATCGCCGCGGTGCGGGTGGGGATCTCCTTGCCGATCACGTACGGCGTGGAGTTGAACTCCGGGGTGCGGCGCGGGCGGTTGAGCGAGATGTCCTTGATGATCCGGTAGTTGGACTTGATCGCCTTCTCGAGGCGGGCGTTCACCTCGGCCTCGGTCCAGTGCTCCATCCGCTTGTTCTGGATCCACTCGTAGTAGGAGACGGTCACCCCGCCGGAGTTGGCGATGATGTCCGGGATGAGGTCGATCTTCCGGGCCGCGATCACCTCGTCGCCATCCGGCGTGGTCGGGTGGTTCGCGCCCTCGGCGACCATCTTCACCTTCAGCTTGCTCGCCACCTCGCCGGTGATCTCGCCGCCGAGCGCGCAGGGGAGGCAGAACTCCGCCTCGGTCTCCCAGAAGTCGTTCTTGGAGATCGCCTTGGCGCCGGGGAAGCCGGCCACCGAACGCTTGAGGTTGGCCTTGTTCCGGTGGACGTAGTCCATCAGCGCGGCCACGTCGATCCCGTTGGGATCGTAGATCGTCCCGTCGGCGTCGTTCACCGCGACGAGCTTGGCGCCCATGGCGCAGAGGATCTCCGCGGCGCAGGAGCCCACGTTGCCGAAGCCCTGGAGGATGAACCGCGACCCGGCGAGGGGAAGGTCCTTGTCCTGAAACCACTCCTCCACGCAGAACGCGAGGCCCTGGCCGGTGGCGCGCATCCGGCCCTCCGAGCCGCCGATGCGGACGTCCTTGCCGGTGACGATCCCGCGCATGTTGTGGCGCTCGCGCTCGCCGTCGCTGTACTGCCGGAACATCCACGCCATGACCTCCCCGTTCGTGCCGACGTCCGGCGCGGGGATGTCGATGTCGGGGCCGATCATCGGCTTGAGCTTGTACATGTAACGGAGGGTGATGGCCTCGAGCTCGTCCTTGCTGTACTCGCGGGGGTCGAGCTTGATGCCGCCCTTGCCGCCGCCGAAGGGGACGTCGGCGATCGCCGTCTTCCAGGTCATCTCCGCGGCGAGCATCTTGAAGACGTCGAGGGAGA
Organism: Vulgatibacter sp.; assembly: GCA_035565615.1. Taxonomy (GTDB): domain Bacteria; phylum Myxococcota; class Myxococcia; order Myxococcales; family Vulgatibacteraceae; genus Vulgatibacter. Next base: position 54,351 of record DATMSB010000047.1, read on the forward strand.
CGCCCTGGTGGTAGCGGGTGCCGCCCTTGTACGGGCCGCGGGCCTGGTTGTGCTGGATCCGATAGGCCTTGAAGCGCCGGGCCTTGCCCGCCTCGATCCGGTAGAGGCCCTTCTCGCCGAGCCGGATCACGCCGTTCTCGACGTGGAGATCCGCGCCGCGCAGGCCGTCGGGCTTGAGGATGAACTTCCCGTCGAAGAGCGGGATGAGCGCGTCCTCCTTCAGGGAGGAGGGCTGCAGCTTCTCGTAGCGGGGCTTCTCGCCCTCGGCGAGGGGGGCGAGGCGGTCGTTCAGATCCGCCGTGACGTAGAAAATGTGCTCGTAGTCGGGCTCCTCGAGCTCGAGCCGGACACGTGGGTGGAGGCCGACGAGATCGGCCGCAGCGTGAAAAACCTCCATCGCCTCGGTGTAGACGTTCTTCGAGGGCTGGTCGGTCGCAGTTGCTTTCATGATTGAGACGAACCTCGGGAAAAGGTGCCTTCAGCGTTCGGGTACCTTTGCCCGAACGCCGCGCATCCTAGGCCCGGGTCCTCCGGCAAGCAAGCAAGGAGGCCCTCGTGTCAAGCCCTTTCGCGGCGCGTCAGGGGCGCTGCCGCGAGACGTCCCGGGGGAGGCGCCTGCGCAGCGCGGCGGCGCCCAGCGCGAGCGCTCCCAGGAGCGACAGAGCGCCGTCTCCTGCCGCACATCCGGAGCAGCCGGCGTCGTCCTCCGGGGAGGCATCGGCCTTCACGCAGACGTCGTCGCGGCACGTGGTGCCGTCGGGGCAGGAGACGTTCTCGCAGACCCCTCCCTCGAGGCAGGCACCCACCACGCAACGGGTGTCGCTGGCGCAGACTACCCCCGCGCAGCGGTCCACCGGAACGCACGTCCCCGAGTCGGCGTCGCAGATCGTTCCCTCCTCGCAGCGTTCGCAGGCGGGGACGCACGCGTCGTCCACGCAGATCTCGTTCCGCTCGCAGAGGGAGCCCTGGCAGGTGGGGATGCAGGCGTCGTCCCGGCACGCCAGACCCGGCGGGCAGTGGGTGTTGCCGCAGACCTCGACCTCCTCTTCCGGGAAGCACACCGGGGTCCCGGTCTGCGGGTCGGTGAGGCAGTGGGCGCCGAACCCGCACTCGTCGTCCGAGCGGCAGGTGCAGGAGCACGAGGAGTTCACGCCCGTGGGCACGCAGACGTCCGAGCGGTCCCCGCAGCCGTCCCCGCTCGTCGGGCAGAGCTCCCAGAGCCTCGGGCAGTCGAGGGGGGGCGGAGGTTCCTCCGTTCGGCAGAGGTAGTTGGCCGGGCAGGCGTCGGACCCGTTCTCCAGCCCGGGTGCGAAGCAGAGCTTGAAGCGGCCGGAGCCGACCTCGTAGCAGGAGGAGTCGCCGTCGCAGTCGTCGTCGGTGTTGCAGGTCTTCGTGCAGACGTTGCTGCCCATGCCGACGTCCACGCACCAGTACGCGCTGCCCGCCCCGCAGTCGGAGTCCCTCACGCACTCGTCGCAGATCGTGCAGCCGGTGGGCTTGTTTCGGCACCGCCCCCCGTCGCACCACTGCTCTTCGCCGCACTCTAGGTGGGTGCGGCAGCCGGGGAGGCACGAGCCCGACAAGCAGAAGAAGCCCGCCTCACAATCGGAGTTGGAGGCGCAGGAGGGGATCACGCAGGCGCCGTCCTCGCACCTGCGGCCGGAGGGGCAGTCGGCGTCCTCGACGCAGCTCTCGCACCATCCGGGATAGAGCGCGCACACCCCGGCCTCGTCGTCGGGGCCGAGCTCCCTGCCGGTCGTGCCCCCCTGGTAGTAGGGGAGCATGGTGGAGCCGTCGACGCCGGTGTGATCCAGCCCGAGCCAGTGCCCGAACTCGTGGGTGGCGATCGCCTGCAGGTCGGTGTCCGATCCGATGCGGAAGGTGAAGCCCACCCCGTTGAAGACCATGTCGGCCGAGGCGATGCCGCAGGTCGGTCGGAACTGGGTCAGCGTCACGGCGATGGTGCTGCGGCGTCCGCCGAGCTCGCGGGGCCAGTTGCTCTCGATGAACGACACGACGTTCCTGGACGACCGATCCAGGGCGGTGTCGATCGTCGTCCCCCCGTACTCGCTCTCGAACGAGGAGCAGCAGGGGCCGCTCCACGCCTCGACCCCGGCCTCGATCGCCGCCTGGACGCTAGAGAAGGGGATCCGGGAGTAGCCGTTGGTGTTGAGGTGCCAGGTGGTCGAGCCATCCCACGCGGCGCCGACGCCGGGCCCACAGCCGAGGGTCGAGATGAACTGGAAGGCGGACGCCTTCGAGGGCAGGAGGAGCGCCAGCGCGAGGAGCGCGGGGGCGAAGAGCGAGGAGGTCGCCGCGATCCGCCTCATTCGATCTTTCCTTCCAGGGTGACGGCGTCGCGGATCGCGCGGGAGAAGAGGGGGAGGTCGACCGGCGCCTCGGCGGCGCCCGGGACGATCTTCGCGTCGGCGCCGCCCAGGTAGAAGGCGATCCCGTCCAGATTCCGCTCCACCATGGGCCCGCCGGGGCCAGGGCGCACCGAGTACTTCGACTGGCCCATGGCGGTGAGGAAGGCGGTGCCGTCCGGATCGGTCACCAGGAAGAGCACCACCTCCTCGTTCGGCGCGAAGGCCGCGTCGCCGGGCACGACGAGGCGGCCGCCGTCGGGCAGCTCGCCGCCGAGCTGGCGCACCCGCACCACGCTCCCGGCCCGGGCCTCACCCTTGAACGTCTGCAGCACGTGGAAGGGGGTCTCGGTACGGGGCCTGCCGTCCGCGCCGAGAAAGGTCTCGACCTTCTCGCCGGTCCGGGCGCGGATCACGAGGTCGGAGGCGGCCACGTGCTCCTCCAGGTCGAGGAAGCGGGCGACGGTCGCCGAGGCGGTCGCCCCGATCGCCACCGCGGCCACCGCCGCCAGGGTTCCAACGATCTTCTTCATCTCTCGCCACCGCCCTTCCGCGGAAAGAGGACGCTCCGCGTGCCGAAGGGAGCGCATGCTATCCGCACGGCGCTTCGGGGTCCAACCCGGGATGACGGGGTACGGGGATTCGAAATTCAGAACCGGCCGCCGGCCGGCCGCTCCCGGGCGGCTCCCCCGCGTTCGAGGCCTGCGCGGCGGACCTCCCGCGCCGGAGCCGGCGCGCCGGGCGCCCGCCGACGGTGATCGTCTCACGGCCGGCGCCCGCGGCGACCGACTTCGGCTTGACAGCGGCGGGAGCCGGGTGGCAGAAAGCCCGGCCATCGTTCGCCGGCGTAGCTCAGTTGGTAGAGCAGCGCATTCGTAATGCGCAGGTCGCGGGTTCGATTCCCTCCGCCGGCACCAGCACTTAGGCCACTTCCGCCCCCTCGCGCTAGCAACGGCGCATAGCAGTAGGGGCGGAAGTGGCCGTTTTCGTCGGGGGGAGCTGGCGCCGCCTTCCACCAGGGAAGCGGGCCCGTCCCGCCCCCTCCAGGCGCTCCACCACAACACCGAGGCGCCGCCGTCGTCGCGGTTGCGGTTGCGCGAGGCGGGGCGCCGGCCGGTCCCGGTCCCTTCCCAGGCGCACCACCACCACCGAGGCGCCGCCGCCATCGTCGCAGTCTCGCGAGGGATCGAGGTCCGGGATCGGGGAAGGCACCCCCCACCCCCGGGGAAAGGGGGCACGGGGGTCGCCGGGGGAGGGGTGCCCGGGGTGCGCGCCCCCACGCACGACCCCGCACTCCAAAAAATTCGCGTAACGCTGTTTCGACCCCCCAACCTCGAAAACGCGTTACGCGTTCCGAGGGGCGAGGAGGGCGCCCATCTTCGCCGCCGCCTCTTCCTGCATCGCGTTGGTCACGTGCGAATACGTGTCGCCGGTCAAGCGGATCGTGGAGTGGCCGAGCATCTTGGCGGTCTCCACCAGCGAGATCCCCATCCCAAGGTTCAACGTCGCCGCCGAGTGGCGCAAATCGTAGGGGCGCAGCTCTCGCACTCCGGCCTCCCGGGCCAGCGCGCGGAAGGCCGCCCGGAACGCATCCTGCCGAATCGGCTCCCCGGTGGACGTGGTGAAGACGAGACCCCGGATCGGTTCCTTCCAGTCCCGGCGGTTCCGCATCTTCTCCTCGTTCTGCGCGGCACGGCGGCGCCGGAGGGCCTCCAAGGTCGGCGGCGGGATGGGTAGATCGCGGCGGCTCTTCTCCGTCTTCGGCGGGGCGAGGGAGAAGCTCTTGGTCTTCCGGTCTTCCGCGAGGGAGCCGCGCACGTACACGTGGCCCGCATCGAGATCCACGCCGCCGCGCTCCGGGCGCTTGGGATCCCACCACACCAGGCCCAAGGCTTCGGCGGGGCGCAGGCCCATCGAGATCATGCAGGCGAAGGCGGCCTCGTGCGGATGGCCCACGGCGGCGCCGAGGAGGGCGCGGGCTTCATCCACCGTGAAGGCATCGGCCCGGGACCGCTCCACCCTCGGGCCGTCCACGTGTTCCTTGCTGGCGACGTTGGTGGGGATGAGCCGCCACCGGACGGCCTGGGCGAGCGCTTTGCGAAGGACCGCGTGGGAGTAGCGCATCGTCACCCCGGACACGCGCCCATCCTTGCCGGCGCTCCCACGGGATCCGCGTCCCGCCTCCGGGCGGCCGGCGGCCTTGCGGGCGTTGATCCACCTCTGCACCTGCTCCGCCGAGAGCTTGGCGAGCTTCACGTTGCCGAGCGTCGGCTTGATGTAGAGGCGCACGTGCTGATCGTAGGAGAAGAGCGTGCGGGGCCGGAGGCGTCCCTCCTCGCGGAGATGTTCGAGCCACCGATCGAGGTAGGCGCCCACGGTGTCCTTCGTGGTGGAGACCGTCCCGCCGGTGTGGAGGGTGCGGAGGATCTCCACCCGCTTCGCCCGGGCTTCGGCTTCGGTGTCGAACGTGAATACTTTTCGTTTCTTCGTTCCGTTCGGCTGGTCTAGCACGATGGCGAAGGCCGCCTTGGGATCGCGACCCTCCCGCTTGATCCAGTAGACGGACCCTTCACCGTTCGCCCGCGTCCGCGTCCTACGCTTCGCCATGACCTACTCCTTTCCAGGGGAGTGCTACTTCTTCGCCTTCTGTTTTGCGCGCCGGTTGCGCGCCCATCGGGCTCTTGCCCATCGCTGGCAGTCGTCGTTGTCGAGGCAATAGACATCCTCGCCACGTCCGGTGGGGTGGTGGTTCACCTCTGCGTTGCAGGCCGCGCAACGCCGCGTCTTCTTGATCTCCGCGAGGGTGCCGAGCAACTGCACCGCCAAGGCGGGAAACAGAACGCTACGCCCTGACGGCAACCACCCGCCGAGGCCCGCGCCTTGGAGTTCCATCCTCGGCCGATCATCCCACCGCAAGACCGGGCGGACCCCGGCGGCGTGTAGCCAAGCGTTCACGAACTCCGCGAGGTAGAGCCGCGGCTCCCGCGCGGCGTCGTCCACCTCCCCCGGTGGCCCGTCGTCCGGGTGCCATGCATCCGTGAAGCGAAGGATCCGCTCCCACAGGGCCGGATCGTCCACCTCGGCTTCGGGGGCTTCGGCGACCTCGCGCGCGATGGTGATCGCATCCGCCACGGCGTTGGACAGGTCCACCCACACTTCGACCGGCTCCGGCGATTCGTGGTCGCACCCGCGCTTGCAGTCAAGTTTCGGTGTTAGGTGTTGACACAACCCAAGCAGACCCACGTTTCGCGCGAAGGCCAGGACGGACGCGGCGGGATCCTTCTTGGCACCGAGCTTTGCGAAGCCTTCCAGCGCACCCTCTAAGGTCTTCGGAGCGATGGGGACATGCCGCCGCGTGGCCCTGATCTTCCCTCCGAACAAAACCACCGGCCGGTTCCCCTTCTCGGCATGACGGGAAGGCCATTCGGCCTTGTCGTCGTACATCAAGCCGCCCTTGCGGAGCGCGACCCGGCGGATCTCTCCGGTCGCAAGGGGGAGGGCGTCGCTCCCGTCCGACTCGCCCACCGTGAACTCGATCTGATTGCCCATAGAGTCCGAGTATAGGTCCGACGTTCGGAGGCGTCAATGCGCCAGCGTACAACGTGAGGAGTCCAGGCGGTTTCTGGACTTCTCACCCCTGGGAGGATCGACCCCATGCAGAGCACCACCATCGACACGCAGACCGAGCGGCTCGTGGACATCGACGAGGCCCGCCGGACCCTCGGCAACATCAGCCGGCCGACGATTTACCGTCTGTTTGATTCTGGCGCACTCCGCGGCGTGAAGATCGGCCGGCGCCGCTTGGTCCCGGCCAGCGAGATCCAGCGGTACATCAACGCCGCGAAGGCCGCAGCCTGACCCCCGAAAAAACGAAGCCCCGCGCCGGGAGACGACCGGACGCGGGGCTGGAGGTACCGATGGCAACACTCTCTGTAATTCATCCCACGACAGAACGCAACCTCGGCCGCGAACTCCTGGAGCAGTCGCGCCGGGACCGGGAGGAGATCACCTACCTGGTCGAGAGCCTCCTCGGCCGGTGCGTCACGCGCCAGGAGCGACGGGAACTGATCGCGGGGCTGCGGTTGCTCTTTCGGGTGACTTCGGTGTGGAGGGACGGCCGATGATGGCGGCCCCCATCCTCGACACCGCCGGGCCGCTGGAAGCCGCCCTCGACTACGCCGCGCGGGGGTGGCAGGTGCTCCCGCTCCACTCCATGCGCGATGGCGTGTGCTCTTGCGGCAACCCCTCCCGCGAGAAGGGGCACAAGCCGGGGAAGCACCCCCGCACGGCGCACGGGTCCAAGGACGCGACCACCGACCCCGAAGTGATCCGTGCGTGGTGGAACCGCTGGCCCGATGCGAACGTCGGGATCGCCACGGGCGCCGTATCCGGGATCGTCGTCCTCGACATCGACGTGAAGGACGGCGGGGACGTGGAGCTGGCCCGCCTCGTCGACGAGCACGGAGACCTACCGGCCACGGCCGGAGTTCACACCGGCGGCGGGGGCGGGCACTTCTACTTCCGGCATCCCGGCGGGCGGGTGGCGAACTCGACGAGCAAGATCGCCAAGGGGATCGACGTGCGGGGCGATGGCGGATACGTCGTCGCACCACCGTCGCTCCACGAATCCGGCCGGCGGTACGAATGGGTGACGGGCGAGGTGGAGCCCGCGACGCTCCCGGCTTGGCTCCTCGCGGCGATGCAGGCGAAGGCGCCGAAGAAGAAGCAGGCCACCGCGCCCGCCTCGGATGCCGAGGTGCGGAAGGCCGATCGGGATCGCCTGCTCTCCGCGCTCGGCAGACACGGCGGGAAGCCCGTCGAGGAGCTGCTCCCCATCGCCCGCGAGTTGAACGGCCAGCTCTCCCATCCTCGGGACGAGGACGATCTCGCGTCCATCGTCGAGGATGCGGCGAGGTGGGAACCGCGCTTCGAGAGCACGCAGCTCGGGAACGGCGCGCGCTTCGCCTACTTGAACAAGGGGACCGCGCTCTACTGTCCCGACTGGAAAACATGGCTCTTCCCTCGTGATGGGGTGTGGGTCGCCGATAAGCTCGAAGCCGATCGCCGTGCGAAAGCAGCCGTGGCGAGCATCCTCGAGGATGCCGGGAGGGCAGCGGCAAAGGGGCGTGACGACACCGCGAAGGGCTTGACCGAATGGTGGCGCAAATCAAACAGCGTCGCCCAGCTCGACGCGATGCTTCGAGCGGCGCAGTCCGAGCCCGGGATGGCCGTGCGTCCCGAGGACTTCGACGCCGACCCCTTGCTTCTCGGATGCGCGAACGGTGCAATCAACCTCCGCACCGGCGCGCTTCTCCCGCACGACCCCGCCCGCCTTCTCACCAAGAGCACGGGGATCAAGTACGACCCCGCCGCGAAGTGTCCGAGGTGGGAGCAGTTCATGGAGGAATTCACCGGCGGCAACCTGGAGGTGATCGGCCTCCTCCAGCGATGGATGGGGTACACGCTCACCGCCGATGTGTCCGAGCAGAAGGTTTTGTTTCTGCATGGCGCAGGTGCCAACGGGAAGTCGGTCCTCGTCACGATCTGGATGGACCTCCTCGGCGACTACGGCGGGGTGGGGAGGATGGATTTCCTCCTCGCGGGTCGAGAGGCCCCCGGGCACGAAAAGGCCCGCCTCGTTGGTAGGCGGCTCATGGCCTACAGCGAGGTGGAGGAAGGCCGGAAGTTCAACGAGGCGCTCATCAAGGAGATCACCAGCAGCGAGCCCATCGAGGCGAAGCGGCTCTACGAGAACCCCTTCGACTTCAAGCCGACGCACAAGATCGTCATCACCGGCAACCACCGCCCCGCCGTGCGTGGGACCGACAACGGCATTTGGCGCCGCCTGGTGCTCGTCCCCTGCGAGCAGTCCTTCCTCGGGCGGGAAGACCCGCACCTCCTCGACGCCCTCCGCGCGGAGCTGCCAGGGATCTTGAACTGGTCCCTCGAAGGGCTCGCCGCTTGGAAGGAGCGGGGGTTGGACGTGCCCGCCGTGGTGCGGGAGGCGACGGAAGATTACCGCAAGTCCGAGGACACCGTGGGAGCCTTCATCGCCGAGGAGTGCGAGGAGCGCGCCGGCTTCACCGCACCCAGGCGTCAGCTTCGGACCCGCTACGAGGAGTTCTGCAAGGAGATGGGGCATACGCCGGTCGGCGGCAAGGCATGGGGGAAGGTGCTCGAAGGCAAGGGCTTCTCCATCGGCGCCGACCCGGAGAAGCGGGGGATGCGGGTATGGAAAGGCCTGCGGCTGAAGCCAACGCTCGCCGCCGAGGTGGAGCCCCTGCCGGCCCGAAGGGTGATGTCGTGATGTCGAGTGATGTCGGCATTTCCCATAACTTTTCTTGGATTTCTCCTTAACGAGGGGACTTTACGGAAAATGCCGACATCACTCGACATCACGACATCAGAGGAGGCGGTCTCGTGAGTCCAAGACCGGCACGAAACGGCGTTATGGCCTGGGGGAGCCTCTCCCCGTTACAGGCGAAAGCAGCGGCGGCGCTCCTGACGGCCCGCACGGACGGCGAAGCAGCGGCGGCTGCGGGCGTCTCGCCCCGGTCCCTCGCCCGCTGGAAGCGGCTCCCGGCCTTCCAGGCGGCGATGGCGGAGGCCCGCCGCGAGGCGCTCCGCGAGACCGTGGGCCATCTCCAGCTCGCCACCGGCGATGCGCTGGCGAAGCTGCGGACCCTCCTCGACCACGAAAACCCCTTCGTCGCCCTCCAGGCAGCCCAAACCATCGTCGGCCAGGGCCTCAAGCTCGCCGCCGCCGAGGAATACGAGGCGCGGCTCGCCCGCATCGAGGCGGCGATCGCCAAGCGCGCCGACGTGACCCTTCCACCCCGGGCCGGATAGGCCCATTTCGAAAGGACGTATCGTGAAGATGAAGACCACGAAGCAGATCGCCGCCGAAATCACCGCTACCGAAGCCGACCTCGCCCAGATCGAAACCGAAGCCGCCCGCCTCGAAGCCCTCTCCGATCCCGACGACGCCCAGGTGATCCAGATCGGGCGCCTCGCCCACCGGCGCCGTAGCACCGTGGCGAAGCTGGACGGCCTCCGCAAGGATCTGGCCGTCGCCCAGGAGGAGGACGCGCAGGCCGAGCGCGAGGCCGACCTCGCGGAGCTGCGGCGCTTGGATGCCGCGATCGAGGCCGACACCACGGCGTTCGGTGCCGACCTCGAAGAGATCGAAGCGCAGGCGCGCACCCGCCTCGACGCCCACAACACGCTGATCAGGCAGCGGAACAGCCTGTACCACCGGATCCACCGGCAGCCCCACGGCGGCGGGACGATCTTTAGCGGGGACGTGGGTGGCGGGGTCGCCCTCGCCCATCTTGGGCAAGCCCTCGCCGCCTACCGGACGAACGCCCACCACCGGCGGCAGGATGAGGAGTACCGGGCGCGGTGCCGTGTCGAGAACGAGCGTCTCGCCCAGGAGCGCCGCCGCCACGAGGAGGCCCGC
>DATMSB010000048.1:0-1612 GCA_035565615.1 Vulgatibacter sp.
CGAGGCGATGCGCCAGTACGTGATGGCCCGGCCGCACACCGCCACCGTCTACGGCCTGGTGGCCTCCATGCAGAGCGGCCGGTTCACGGTCGAGGACCTGCTCACCTTCCTCGCCGAGGGCCCGACGACGGGCGACGAGGAGGACGAGGGCTGAGCGACCTCGACATCTTCGGGATCACCGGCGTCGTGCTCATCACGGCGCTGATCGTGGTCCTCATCGTCGTGAAGAACCGCCAGAACCGGCGCCGGGAGGACTGACCCGCCCCAGCCCCGTCCCTAGTTGTAGTCACCCGGAGCGTTGTTGACGGATCCGGGTTGACGCGAGGAGGACCCCCGAAGCTCTGTGGAGGTGCCGAAGCCTTCTCAGATCCAAGGGGGTCCTCGTGTCCCACGCTAACGCCCGCCTGACGCTGCACGGAAGGCGGCTCCTGGTCGAGCGGGTCCGGGCCGGGCACCGGCCGGCCGACGTCGCCCATCAGCTGGGCTGCTCGCGGGCCACCGCCTACAAGTGGTTGAGGCGCTTTCGCGCCGAAGGACCCGCCGGCCTTGCCGACCGATCGAGTCGGCCCCATCGCTGTCCGCACCGCACACCGGCGCACCTCGAGGAGCGGATCCTCCACGTGCGCCGCGCCCAGCGCCGCGGCGCCGACTGGATCGCGGCCGAGCTCGGGATCGCCGCCTCGACGGTCGGCCGGGTGATCGCCCGCCACGGCATGCCACTGTTGCGCGCGCTCGATGCGCTCACCGGCGAGCCGGTGCGGCGCGGCCCCCTCAGCGGCGTGCGCTACGAGCGCGAGCGCCCGGGCGAGTTGATCCACATCGACGTCAAGAAGCTGGGGCGGATCCCCGATGGCGGCGGCTGGCGCGCCCACGGCCGGGGTCCGCGCCCGGGCCCCAGCCGCGCGATCGGCTACGACTACGTGCACTCGGCGATCGACGACCACTCACGGCTGGCCTACTCGGAGATCCACCCCGACGAGCGCGGCGCGACCTGCGCGGCCTTCATGGCCCGTGCTGCGGCCTTCTTCGCCAGCCACGGGATCAGCCGCATCGAGCGGGTCATGTCCGACAACGCCATGAACTACCGCCACTCACGGGCCTTCGCCCAGGTGCTCGCCGATCTGGGCGCACGCCACGTGCTGATCCGACCTCACTGCCCGTGGACCAACGGCAAAATCGAGCGACTCAACCGGACCCTTCTTCGCGAGTGGGCCTACTCGCAGGTCTTCCAATCGAACGCCGAGCGGGCCGCGTGCCTGCCACACTGGCTCGAGCACTACAACACGCGGCGCCGCCACAGCAGCCTCGGCGGCCTTCCTCCGATCAGCCGCCTGTCAACAACGTGGTGAGCGACTACACCTAGTACCGGAGTGCGCTCTCCCCCAGGGCGGACCACACGTCCAGCTTGGTCCGCACCCGCTTGATCACCTCGTCGGTGAACTCGTCCGTCCCGGCCTGGCCGCCGAGGTCGGCGGTGCGGATGTCGTCCGAGATCGCCTCGAGGGCGCCCTCGTAGATCGCCCGCGACGCGGTCGCCGCCTGCGAGTCGCCCATGTACGGCAGCACCGACGCGCCCGCCAGGATCATCGCGAGCGGGTTCGCCACGTTCTTG
>DATMSB010000049.1:0-25999 GCA_035565615.1 Vulgatibacter sp.
CGACGCCGCCGACGCCGCGGCCCCTGCACCCGCCGCGCGCACCGAAGGGCCGCCGCCCGTGCCGGCGTCGGCGCTGGCGATGGGCGATCGGCGCAAGCGGATCGTCGTCCCGCCGCCGGTCGATTGACGTAGGATGCGCGACCGAAGATGGCCCCTCCCCTGAAGCCCTTGCGGGAACTCTCGTACGTTCCCTTGGCGGACGTCGCCGCCGACGCCACCTTCCGGCTGCGGCATCCGGGCGACGTCTCCTCCCTGGCCCGCTCGATCGCGCAGGTGGGCCAGCTCTTTCCCGTGGACGTGCGGGAGACCGAGGCCGGCCTCCAGCCCCTCGCGGGTTTCCGTCGGCTCGAGGCGCTCCGGATCCTGCAGCGCAGCCGCGTCCTCGTGCGCAACCACGGGCCCATCCCGGACGCCGCCGCCGCCACCCTGGCGGCCGCCGCGGCGATCGACAGCCGCGCCCTGGAGCTCGAGGACCTGCGGGAGCTCCGCGATCGCTACGAGGCGATGGGCTGGGCCACGCCCTCGCTGCTGGAGCTCATCGGGCGGTCAATCGAGAAGGAGGAGGAGCGCCTCGAGGATCTCGAGGCGAAGCTGAAGGGCGAGGCGCCCCCGGATCGCAGCATCCCCGACGAGGACGGCGACGACGACCGGGCTCCGGCCGGCGCGGCGGGCGACGAGCGAATCGCTGCGGGCGCGCATGCGGAGGCGGGTTCGGGCGCGGCGGAACGGAACGACGATCGCAGGCCCGCGGATGCGCGAGCGGAGGCGGGTTCCGCTGCGGCGGCCGCGGAAGGCGACGGCGCAGGCGCGGCGCCCGCGGGGGTGGCGCCCGGCGCGCGCGACGGCGCGGCGCCCCTGCAGGTGAGGGCGGAGATCGCGCTCGAACCGCTGCCGCTCGAGCCGCCCGCCGCGGCGCTGCTCGCGGAGGTGGGCGCCGCCGGCCACGGGGAGGTGACGCCGGACGCGCTCGCCCGGCAGATCGCCGCGCGCCTCTCGGAGACCACCCAGGATCTCGCCGCGCTGGCGGAGCACTGGAGCCTGGTGCCCGCGGGCCTGCGCAACATCCTGGCCGATCAGCTCGACTATTACCGCCGGCTCGGGAGCTGGCTCGGTCAAGAAGACGGAGACGACAAGTGAACCCTTCCCTCGAAAACGATCGCCAGCGCCTCCTCCAGCTCCTGCGCACGCTCTCCTTCGAGCGCCGCAAGGTGACCCTCGCCTCCGGCCGCGAGTCGGACTTCTACGTCGACTGCAAGCGCACCAGCCTCACGGCAGAGGGGCACTGGCTCATCGGCAGGCTGCTCCTCGATCGCATCGTCCGCCACGATCCGGAGGCGGTGGCGGTGGGCGGGCTCACCCTGGGCGCCGACCCCATCGCCTCGGCGGTGTCGATGGCGAGCTGGCTCGGGGCCCGACCGCTCCACGGCTTCCTCGTGCGCAAGGAGGTCAAGGGCCACGGCACCGGACGATGGATCGAGGGTCCCGCTTTGCAGCCGGGCAGCCGAGTGGCCATCGTGGAGGACGTGGTGACGACCGGCGGATCGGGCCTGAAGGCCTGTGAGAAGGCGGAAGCTGCCGGCCTGGTGGTGAGCGGCGTCTTCGCCCTCGTCGATCGCAAGGAAGGCGGCAGGGAGGCCGTGGAGGCCCGTGGCTACCGTCTCGAGTCCCTCTTCGACCGCGACGACTTCCTGGAGGAAGCGCGCTGAGCGCCTGGGCGCGCCCCAGGCCCCGACCCGGGAGGGCGCCGCGAAGCGAGCCTTCGCCCTCGTGATGCTCCTCGCGGCAGCGCTCGGCTGCTCCACGGGAGGCCTGCGCCCGGGGCTGCGGGGCGAGAACGCCCCCCGCCTGCGCGACGCGAGCTACCGGAAGGCCCTGGATCGGGCGACCCGCTTCGAGTCCTGCTACGACGGCCTCGACGCCCGGGCCTACTTCGCCATCACCTTCGAGAGCGACGCCTTCCGCAAGGCGCGGGTGATCGCGACCGCCCGCATGCTGGGGATGTCCCGAGGCGACGAGGAGGCGCTCCTCGCCGACGAGTTGGAGGCGGGGGCGGAGAGCCTCGAGTTCCTGGTGAGCCTCTACACGCCGACGCTGGCCTGGAACGACATGACCTCCGATCGATCCATCTGGGCGATCGAGATCCCGCGGGTCGGCGAGCCGCCCACGCCGCCGTCGTCGATCGAGCGGATCCCGCGGCCCGACGCGAACATGCAGGCGCTCTATCCGCACGCCTCGCCCTTCGGCGCCACCTACCGCGTCCGCTTCCCCCGCGTCGACGCGATGGGGCGGCCGGTACCGGGGCCGGCGACGCCCCGGCTCGTCCTCCAGATCGCCTCGGCGCTATGCACCATCGATCCGAGCTGGGAGTCGCTGGAGCGCTGACGGCCTGCGCGGGGAAGGGCGGCGAGGGAGGCAGCCCCGCCGCGCGCCGCGTGGACGGGCGCGCGGAGAGGGCGGTCGCGGCTTCGAAAGGGGCCCGGCCCAGGCGCGTCGGCGAGGTTCGCGACGCGGCGCGCGGCGGCGCGAAACTATGGCGGGTGCCCGATCCGGCGGCTACCATGCGGCTACTTGGAACGCATCGGTTCGAGCCTCGCGGAGGTCATGGGGATTCGGCAGGGGGAGCGCAGGCGCACCGCCCTCGCCGCCGCGTACCACCTCGCCTTCGTGGCGGCGGTGGTGCTGATCAAGAGCGCTTCGAACGCGCTCGTGGTCGCGCGCTTCAAGGCGGACGCGCTCCCCGTCCTCTACATCGCCAGCGCGATCTCCACCGGGCTCGCCGCCTGGGGCGCGGCGAGCCTCGATCGGCACCGGGTCCGCGGCTTCCCCCGGCAGGGGCTGATCTTCGCGGCGGCGTGCATCGCCTGCCTCGCCGGGGCGCTCCACCTGGGCTGGCATTCGCCCGTGATCGTCCTCTACCTCTTCGGCGAGGGCTTCGCGACGCTGGTCTCGATCCGGTTCTGGGGGGCGTCGTCGGAGCTCTTCGATCCGAGGGCGGGCCGGCGGATCTTCGGGATCCTGGGGGCCGCCGGCATGGTGGGGGCGATCGTCGCCGGCCTCGGCACCCAGCTCCTCGGCGAGCGGATCGGCGCGGTGGCGCTCCTCCCCCTCGGCGCGGTCTGCCTCCTCGGCGGCGCCGTCGCCGCGAAGCGCCTGCGCAGGGACGTGGGAAAGGCCGCGGAGTCGAGGAGGGCGGATCGGTCCACCGGCAGCAAGGAGGCCCGGGCCTACCTCCTGAAGAACCACTACCCGCGGGCGCTCGCCACGCTGATGCTCCTGCTCGCGGCGCTCACGGCCCTCGCCGACTACGTGTTCCGGCAGCAGGCGGGGGAGCGCTACAGCGAGGCGGAGCTCGCCGCGCTCTTCGGCGCGCTGAACCTGTGGATGGGCGTCCTCTCGGTGCTCTTCCAGGTGACGGCGGCCGGCCGGATCCTGGAGCGCTTCGGGGTGTTCCGCTACCTGCTGGTGACGCCGGTGGCGAGCGCCGTCGCCGCCATCGGGACGCTGGTGATCCCCGGCGTCGGCCCGGCCTTCGCGCTGCGACTGGTGGAGTCGTCGGGGAGCCTCTCGCTGAACCCGTCCGCGTTCCAGCTGCTGTACGGCCCGATCCCGGACTCGCTGCGGCCGCGCATTCGATCCCTCATCGACGGCCTGGTGAAGAAGGTGGGCTTCGCTGCCGGCGGCCTCCTCCTCGTCGTGCTGGGCAGCCGCGCGGGCGTGCAGGTGCTGGTCTTCGCCGTGGTGGCGGTGGTGGCGCTCTTCGTGGTGGTGCTCACCGCGTCCCGCCGGCTGTACATCCAGGCGATCGAGGATCGGCTGGCGCCGGCGGCGAGCCGGGGGGCAGGGCACCTGGCCAGCGCCGAGGCGCGGGCGGCGCTGCGGGCCGCGCTCTCCAACCCCGACTCGGTCCGCGTCCTCACCGCGATCGCGCTCCTCCGCAACGATCCGCGCTTCGACCCCGTGCCGCACTTGCGGGGCCTCATCGAGCATCGGGATGCCCGCGTCCGCCTCGCGGCGGTCCGCCTGGTCGCGGATCGCCAGGTCCCCCACGCGGTGGCGCACCTCGAGCGGCTCTTCGAGGAGGACGAGGACGAGGTGCGCTACGAGGCGGCAATCGCCCTGGGGAAGCTCGCGCCCGAGCGGGCCCGCGAGCTCCTCCTCCCGCACCTCGAGGATCCGGGCTCGCCGCTCACCGGCGCGGCGATCGCCGCCCTCGCGCCCCTGGAGGGCGTGGGCGGCCCCGCCCGCCGCGCGCTCGCCGCGCGCCTGGGCGATCGGGACGCGACCCCCGAGGAGCGGAAGGAGAGCGCCAAGGCCTTGGGCCGCATGTGCCCGTCGCCCCACGCCGCGCAGCTCGCAAGCTACCTCGCCGATCCCGACCCCGCGGTCCGCCGGGTGGCCTGCGGCGCGGCCGGGCGCACCCTCGAGCCCAGCCTGGTGCCTTCGCTGTGCATGCTCCTCTCCGATCGGGCGGTGCGCTCGGCGGCCCGCAACGCGCTCGCCGCCTACGGCGACAAGGTGGTGGGGCCGCTCTCCCACCTGCTCGACGATCGCAGCAGGCCGCTGGCGCTCCGCCTCGAGGTGCCCCGGGTGCTCCGCAAGATCGGGACCTCCGCTGCGGCGCGGGCGCTGCTCTTCTCCAACATCCAGGAGCACGCCTACCTGCGCTACCGGATCGCGACCAACCTCTCCCGGCTCCACGACGAGCACCCGGAGATCGTGGTGGATCTCACCCGCCTCAAGGAGGCGACGCTGCGGCGGCTGAGGGCCTACGAGTACTACCTGCCGGTGTACCGCGATCTGGAGGCGGCGCTGCCCCCCGGCTCGCTGCTCGTGCGGGCGATGGGCGATCGGATGCAGCAGAACCTGGAGGTGATCTTCCGGCTGCTGCAGCTTCGGCATCCGGAGGGGCAGATCCTCGCGGCGTGGAAGCGCTTCACCGGCGGCGACGCCCGGGAGCGGGCCTACGCCGTGGACCTGCTCGATCACCTCCTGGACGACGAGATGCGGCGGCCGATCCTCCCCGCCCTCGAGCGGTACCATCGGCTGCCGGAGGCGTGGGGCGGGGTCCCCGCGAGGATCGAGCGGGCGCCGGCGCGGGTCCTCGAGATCGCGGTGTCGGACGACGAGGTCCTTCGGGCCCTCGCCATCTTCACGGCCCGCACCCTATGGCCCGAGAGCCCGCCGCTCCCGCCGGGCGTGGAAGGAGAGACGCAGTTGGACGCAAGCGTGATCGAGAGGGTGCTCCACCTGGAGGGGGCGGAGATGTTCGCCCGCTGCGACATCGACGACCTCATCGCCCTCGCCACCATCGGCAAGGAGGCCTCCTACCGACAGGGCGAGGCGATCTTCCGCGAGGGCGAGGAGGCCGACGCGCTCTTCGTCGTCCTCGAGGGGAGGGTGCGCTTCGACAAGGGCGGCAGCGAGGTCCTCACCGTGGGGATACGGGACGTCTTCGGCGAGACCAGCCTCCTCGACAGCTCGCCCCGCCCGGTGACCGCCACGGCGATCTCGCCCGAGGTGCGCGTGCTCGCCATCGATCGGCAGGACTTCCTCGATCTGGTGGCGGATCGACCGGAGCTGCTCCGCGGGATCTTCGAGGCGGTCACGAGGCACCTTCGCCGCCTCATCGACGTCGCCGCCGGTGGGGCGCCGGGGGAGACCGCGGTTCCGATGCGGCGGGTGTCCTGAGCGGGCAGGGCGGCGCGGGCCAGGATGGAGGCCCTGCCGTTCGAGGCGATCTTCCAGAACGCGCCGCCGCCCGCCGCAGCAGCCGAAGCGGCGCCGCGCTCCAGGGGGCCCATCGCCACTGCCCGGGAGCGAGGTGCCTGCCGCTCCTCGGCTCCCGCCGCGGGCCTCGTGGGGCGCGGCGGGAGCGGCCCGCTTCGGATCACGCGGTCGAGGCTACTCGCCGGGCTGCGCGCCCGGCCCGGAGCCCGGCTGCTGGGAGCCCGGCGGCTGGGCGCCCGGCTGCTGCGCCCCCGCCTTCGGCGTGGCCTCGATCCGCGTCGCCACCACGTCGCTGCCCACCACCTGGAACTGGGCGCGGACCTCCATGCCCGGCTGGAGCTCGTCGAGGGAGACGTCGCGACCGTTCAAGGTCACCTTCGTCTTCTTCGACACGATATCGAGCTCGGCGTTCGGAAGTCCCTGGCGGGTGAGCTTCACGTCGTCGTCTTCCACCTCGGAGATGGTGCCGGTCATCTCGTAGGACTCGCCGGGGTTCTGGAAGGCCTGCTCCTTCTTCGTGTCGTCGGCGCCGGCGCCGAAGGGAAGCGCCAGCGCGAGGGCGAGCGTGGCTGCGAGTGCGAGTCGAGTCATCGGTTCCGTCCTCCTCCGTGGGTGCACCGAGAGAAGCTACGGCGGGCGGGTTGGATCGAGAACCAGGGCGGGCGCAAGCCGGACCGGCCACCGGGCGTGCCGGCGTGCGTCGGGCCTCGGAATCAGCCGTTGCGGGAGATGACGGTGTCGCGGAGCCAGCGCTCGTCGTCCCGCTCCGGGTGATCGGCCAGGTAGTGGAGGCCCCGGCTCTCCTTCCGCTCCAGCGCCGACCGCACGATCATGTGCGCGACCTCGGCGATGTTGCGCAGCTCGATGAAGTCGCGGTTCAGCTTGTACTGCCAGTAGTAGTGCCGGATCTCCTCGCGGAGGAGATCGAGGCGGGCCTTGGCGCGTTGCAGGCGCTTGGTGGTGCGAACGATGCCGACGTAGTTCCACATCAGCCGGCGGATCTCGTCCCAGTTGTGGGCGACGACCACGGCCTCGTCCGGCTCGGTGGCGGAGCCCTCGTCCCAGTCGGAGACGCTCGGCGGATCGGTGGCCTCCACGGCGAGCCGCCGCGCCGCGTCCGAGGCCCGCGCCCCGAAGACCAGGCCCTCGAGGAGGGAGTTGGAGGCGAGCCGGTTCGCGCCGTGCAGCCCGGTGCAGCTCACCTCGCCGATGGCCATCAGGTGGGGGATCGAGGTCCTCCCGTCCAGGTCGACCAGGACGCCGCCGCACTGGTAGTGCGCGGCGGGGACCACCGGGATCCCCTGGGTGGCCACGTCGATCCCGAAGGAGCGGCACTTCGCCACGATGTTGGGGAAGCGCTCCTCGAGGAACGAGGCCGGCAGGTGGGTCATGTCGAGGAGCACGCAGTCGTCGCCGGTGCGCTTGAGCTCGGCGTCGATCGCTCGGGCCACCACGTCGCGGGGCGCCAGGGACGCCATCGCGTGGTACTGCTCCATGAACGGCGTGCCGTCCTGCCGCCGCAGGATCCCGCCCTCGCCCCGGAGCGCCTCGGAGATGAGGAAGCTCTTCGCCTCCGGGTGGAAGAGGCAGGTGGGGTGGAACTGGTAGAACTCCATGTTCGCCACCACCGCGCCCGCCCGCCACGCCATCGCCAGCCCGTCCCCCGTCGCGACGTCGGGGTTGGTGGTGTAGAGGTAGACCTTCCCGGCGCCGCCGGTGGCGAGCACCGTCACCTTCGCCAGGAAGGTCCGCGCGCTCCCGGTGCTCTCCTCGAGCACCCACGCCCCCAGGGCGCGGTTCGGCCCCGGGATCCCCGCCCGCGCCGAGAGGATGAGGTCGATCGCGGTGTGGTTCTCGAAGATCCGGATGTTCGGCTCCGCCTCGCACGCGGCGAGGAGGCCGTCCACCACGGCCAGGCCGGTCAGGTCCTTCGCGTGCACCACGCGGCGGGCGCTGTGCCCGCCCTCCCGGGTGAGGTCGAGCTCGCCCTCCGACTTGCGCGAGAAGCCGATCCCCAGCGCCTGGAGCTCCCGGATGCGGTCGGGCGCCTCCCGCACGCAGAGCTCGACGGCGTCGCGGTGACAGAGCCCCGCGCCGGCCTCGAGGGTGTCGTTCACGTGGGCCTCGAAGGAGTCGGCGGGGTCGAGCACCGCCGCGATCCCGCCCTGGGCCCACTTGGTGTTGCTGTCGTCGCGGTCCCGCTTGGTGAGCAGGCCCACGGACCCCCACCGGGACGCCCGCAGGGCGAAGGAGAGGCCGGCGACCCCTCCGCCGATCACCAGGGTGTCGAAGCGCGTCGTCATCGCCAATAGACCACCAGTCGCCCCGGCGAGAGACCGCCGACTCCGGCGCGCGGGGGCTGGGCGCGGACCGTAGCCCTGGCGAGGTCGCGCCGCAAGGGCGGGCAGGGCGGGGAGACGGGCCTCTGCCCGCCGGGTGCCGAATCTTTGTAAGGATTGCCGTGCGTGGTAGGTTCCACCTTCGAACACCGGTCGTTTCGACTCTGAAGAAGATGTCCCGCAGCCTGCCCGCTCTCCTGCTCGGCCTCCTCATCGCCGCGCCCTCGCTCGCCCGCTCGGACTCGATCCGGAGGTGGACGGACGCGGACGGCGTCGTGCACTTCAGCAACGTCCGCTCCAAGAAGCGATCGCCGGCGAAGTACGAGAAGGCGGCGGACGGCAGCATCCGGGTGATCCTCGACGGCAGCGCCACATCCAAGAAGGCGGCGTCGACGCAGAAGCGGACCTTCAAGCCGCGGGACGTCAAGGACTACGACGAGCTCCTGCGCGAGGCGTGCGAGCGCTACCGGATCCCCTTCGCGTTTGCCCGGGCCATCACCGCGGCGGAGTCGAACTTCGACCCCACGGCGGTGTCCCACGCGGGGGCGCAGGGGCTCATGCAGCTCATGCCGGCCACCGCGGTGTCCATGTACGTGGACGACGCGTTCGACCCCCGGGAGAACATCCACGGCGGGGTCCGCTACCTCCGCGTGCTCACCAACCTCTTCGACGGCGACCTGGTGAAGGTGATCGCGGCGTACAACGCCGGACCGGAGGCGGTCCGCCGCGCCAACGGCGTGCCCCGCATCGAGGAGACCCAGACCTACGTGAAGCGGGTCCTCGAGCTGTACCGGCGCTTCAAGGCCGAGCAGGAATCCTCGTGAGTGCGCCCCACGCCGGCTCCGAGGCGGAGTGGCCCCACGACGGCTCGCAGGCAAAGGCCGACGCCGAGTTCGTCCGCAACCTCCACGAGGGGAGCGATCAGCTCGCGGCGGGAGACGTGCCCGCGGCCCGCAGCGCCCTCGAGCGCGCCATCGAGCTGCGCCCCAAGGATCCCAAGGCCCGCGGCCTCCTCGGCCTCTGCTACTTCAAGCTCGGCCTCTTCGACGAGGCCGACGCGCTCTACTCCGAGCTCGTCCGGGAGAATCCCTTCGACGTCACGCTCCACGTGAACCTGGGGCTGGTGCAGCTCAAGAGCGGCCGACACGACGCCGCGATCCGCACCCTCGAGGTGGCCACCGGCCTCTCCCCCGAGCACCGGCGCGCGCAGAACTACCTGGGCCTCGCCTACGCCCAGAGCGGCAACCCGGTGAAGGCCAGGGAGGCCTTCCTGCGGGCGGGCTCCGCGGCGCAGGTCTTGGAGATGGATCGCCTCATCGCCGAGGCGCAGGGCGGGAGCCGCGCGCAGACGGCGCCCTTCCTCGCCGCGGCCCCCGCGGAGCGGCCCGACGCGGGAGGCGCCGAGGCGCCGGAGGGACAGGACGCCCCGTCGCTGGCGGAGCTCACCCGCGCGGTGAGGCTCTTCTGGCCCCGTGGCTCCCCCTTCGCGGTGGACGAGGGCGGCGTGGCCATCGACTTCTCGGCCGGGATCCACACCCGGGTCGACGGCCTCGTGGCGGCCCGCGGCGACACGGGCTGGGTCCCGATGCGCAAGCGCTTCGCCGGACGGGTGATCGACCGATCGTTCGGCACCGGCGCCAGGCAGATGTGGCACGCCACCGGCGGCGGGCAGCTCCTGGTCTCCTCACGGATCGACGGCGAGGCCCGCTGCTTCACCGCGATCCGCCTCGAGGAGGACGCGTATCTGGTCGAGGATCGGCTCTTCGCCTTCGAGGAGTCGATCGACGCGGAGAACGGCAGGGTGCCTGGGCGCGGCCTCGACCTGCCGCTGGTGCGGCTGCGCGGCAGCGGGCACCTGCTCGTCGTCTCGGAGCGCCCCTTGCGCAGCGAGCCCATCTTCGGCAACGAGAGCCTGCAGGTGCCGCGCACTGGCCTCGTCGGGTGGACGGGCCCGCTCACGCCGCGGCTGCTCGCGATGTTCGACGGCCCGGAGGGCACCTGGGTCGAGCTGACCGGGCAGGGCGACGTCCTCGTCCTGGGCTGAGGGGCCCCCTCGGCCGTGGCGAAAGCGGACGGGCGCCGAGGGGGTGGAGCGGGCTGGCCGCCCCGGGGCGATCGCTGCCTTGGCTTCTCGCACACGCGCGGACCCGGTCCGCGCCGCGCCGGGTGGCGATCCACGTGCGGACCGACCGGGAGCGAGCAGGGGCTCGCGGGTCGTGCATCGAACCTCTCGCGGTGCTAGCGTGCAGCGGCATGGTCGCCAAGAACCCAGGCAGACGGCCGCTTCGCGACGAGCTCGTCAACCTCCCCAACCTGATCACCTACCTGCGGATCCTCGTGATCCCGGTTTTCGTCTGGTTCGTCTCCCGCGGCGATCCCTTCTCCTCCTTCGTGTCGGCGGTACTCTTCACCTTCGCGGCGCTCTCCGACATCCTCGACGGCTGGCTCGCCCGGCGCATGAACCTCGTCAGCGTCGTCGGCAAGCTGATGGATCCCCTCGCCGACAAGCTGATCGTCACCGCGGCGCTGGTGATGCTCGCGCAGATGGGCCGCATCGAGGCCTGGCTGGTGATCCTCATCCTCTCCCGGGAGCTCATCGTCTCGGGCCTGCGGCAGATCGCGGTGGGCGAGGGGCTGGTGATCGCGGCCGGGCAGGGGGGCAAGTGGAAGACCGCCCTGCAGCTCACCGGGATCATCGGCGTGCTCGTCCACTTCAGCTACCCGGTGGACCTCTTCTTCGTGAAGGCCTACCCGTTCGACTTCCAACTCATCGGCGAGTGGATCCTCGCGGTGTCCCTGGTGCCCTCGATCGCTTCGGCGCTGCAGTACCTCGGCGACTTCCTGGGCGCCGTGGCCCGCAAGGAGAAGGATGCGGCCGTCGCCCGCCGGGACGCCGCCTGAGGCTCTCCGCTTTTTTGTTTGACCGGGCGCGCGGCGTTGCCCTATATACGGCGCCGCTCGCGAGGCACCGTATGGGCCGCGCGGACGCATGTGCGGGTGTAACTCAGTGGTAGAGTACGACCTTGCCAAGGTCGGAGTCGTGGGTTCAAATCCCATCACCCGCTCCACATGAGAGCTCACGAAGGCCCGGGACGCCGCGAGGTGCCCGGGCCTTCGTGTTTCCGGCCGCGGGCCGTCAAGGCTCTCCGCCCTCGAGGGCGGTCGCGACGTCGCCGGCGAGGCGATCGAGCGACTCCCGGCACGCGTCCGCCGGGGTCATGCCGCCGGCGCGCAAACCCCGCCGGGACCCACCCTGCTCCGCGAGGCCGGAGGCCGGATCCACCACCCGGTACGCGAGCGACGTGGTGCAGAACCACGGATACCCGCCGGCCTGCCGGTGGGAGACGGCCTCGGCGCGGAGCACGCCCTCCAGCCGCAGGCCCTCGTCGCCACAGGGGGCCACCGCCCAGCCGCGGGCGGCCATGGAAGCGCCGAAGGCCCCGGCCAGCTCGCCGCCCGCCTCCATCGCCTCCACGCAGAGCGAGAGGACCTGGGCGCGGCGCAGGGCCTCGAGCCTCGCCTCCAGGGCGCGCAGGGCCCGCAGCTCCTCGGGGGCGGCCTGGATGCGGCCGGCGAGGGTGCCGCGCAGGGCGAGCTTGGGGACCAGGGACGCGCCCACGGCGCGCAAGGGGCGCAGCGCCCGCGACAGGCCCGAGAGCGACTCGGCGGAGCCGATCGAGGCGAGGCGGATCCGCAGGCGGCCGAGCTCCTCCTCGATCTCCGCGTCGAGCGCCGCCCGGGCCCTCTCGCGATCCAGCAGGCAGACCACGTGGTACCTGCCCCCGTCGGCGCGGATCTCGAGGGTCCGGATCCAGTCCAGGCGATCGAAGCGGGTGGTGACGCGGATCTCCTGGTAGATCGCCTCGCCGCCCTCGCCGCGGTCGGAGGTGGAGGCCTCCACCCGCTCGGTGGCGCGCAGGTCCGCCCGTAGCTGCATGGCGATGGCGGCGTAGGCCCGTCGCCTCGCCTCTTCGACGCCGTCGCCCTCGCCCATGCCGAGGACGAAGCGGTGGGGTGGATAGCGCTCGTTCAGATCCGGCGCCGGCCCCGCCCGGCCGGTCGCGCAGGCGGCGAGGAGCAGGGTGCAGGCGAGGGGCGTGGCGGCGGGCGGGCGCACGCCCACCACGATAGGAGCCGCGGGGAGCGGCGGCGTTCCCCCGTTCGGAGGTCGTTGGGGAGGGGAGCATGGATCGGCCGCATCTTCGGGCCGATCTCCGGCGCACGGGGGTGAGAGGAGGCGAGCCTCGGCTCAGGGCGAGAGGGGGATCTCCACCTCGCCCTCCCGGGTGGAGACCCGGGCGAGGCGGGGCGTGTGCTCGGAGGGGAGCCGATCTTCACCGAGGGTGAACTGCGCCGGCCCCAGCACCAGGCGCTCCTCGGGCAGGAGCCGATCCTGGCGGTAGGTGTGGCCGTCGACGTCGATCGCCACCTCGGTCCACGGGCGCCGCGAGCGGTTCTCCACCAGGAGCGCCCAGCTCAGCGACGAGGGCCGCAGCACCACGTAGGCGTCCAGGCGGTTCCTGGCGGGGCTCTCCGATCCCCCGGATCCGGCGACGCCCAGGCAGAGGAGCGAGAGCGCGATCCAGCCGGCGACGATCCCCGCCTTCCAGGTGAACCAGCGGTCGTGGTCGCGGAGGGCCTCCCGCAGGTCGGCGACGCTGCGCCGCCCCCACACCCAGACGTGGTCGACGAGCGCGGCGGCGCCCTCGCGGATCCTGGCCACGAGGCCGCCGCCGGCGTCCTGCGGCGAGGACTCGCGGGTGGCCTCCGGGTTGCTCAGCCAGGAGCGCGCCCGGTGCCGCAGGTGCGCGTCGACCTCCGCCTCGGGCCGGAAGGCGGTGGTGGCGAGCGACGGCCGCGCGGCGGACGGCGCTTCCTCGGGCGGCAGGTCGGTCGTCCCCCGCATGGCGTGGGCCGCGATCGGGACGTCGATGGCCAGCGTCTCGTCTGGCGAGCGCTCAGCTTCGCGGGGAGGGCTCATCTGCGCAGGTCACCTTACCAGGGGCTCGACCGCGCCGTCGATTTTGCGAGTGCATCTCGTCCACACACGGGAAGGTTGCGGGCGGCGCTCGATTTCGCTACCTAGTGCGCGCGAGGACGCCGCCCGCCTTCCTTCCTATCCTCCAATCGTGGAGGGGCGGCGTCCGTCGAGCTGGTACCACGGGGCCGCGACCACTTCCCGCGGCCGTGCAAGGAGTCGGGTAGCGATGGCGACGATGATCACCGAGGAGTGCATCAACTGCGGGGCGTGCGAACCCGAGTGTCCGAACGGCGCCATCTCCCAGGGCGAAGACATCTTCGTGATCGATCCCAAGCTCTGCACGGAGTGCGTCGGCTTCCACGACGAGGAGGCCTGCGCGGCGGTCTGCCCGGTGGACTGCTGCGTCCCCGACCCCGACAACGTGGAGACCGAGGAGATCCTCATCGCCCGGGCCAGACAGATCCACCCGGACACCGATTTCGGCACGGACTTCCCCTCCAGGTTCCGCAAGAAGAAGTAGGTGGCCTCGACCCTCCACTTCCGCGCCTCGCGGTCCTGCGACGCCACCCGCTTCGGGGGCGTCTGCCGGGATCTGCTGCAGGAGGTGGAGCAGAGCGGGGTGCCCACGCTGCTCGTCACCGAGCTGGCGGGCGAGGCGATCCTCCTGGGGCGGCACCAGCGGGCCTCCTCCGCGCTCTCCTCTGCCGCGCTGGCCGGCGCGACCCCTCTGGCCAGGCGAGCCGGAGGCGGCAGGGCGATCGCCGCCGGGCAGGGGCGCATCGGCGTCGCGCTGGCGCTCCCCGAGGCGAGCGCCCTGCTCGCGGGGCCCATCGGCGCCGACAAGATCGTCAACCGCTACGTCCGGGGCCTGAACGTCGGCCTCACCGCGTGCGGGGCGGGAAGGGGCGCCCACTACTTCGGGCGCGACTTCGTCTCGGCGGAGAGCCGGCAGATCGCGGTGGTCTCCCAGGACGGAACGCCCGGCGGCGCGGTCCTCTTCGAGGCCGTCGTCGCGATCGACCGCCCCCTCTCGCTCCCCGAGGGCGCCAGGGGCTACCCCGCGCACGGCGACGCCCGGGCGGACGGCCCGCCGCACGTCGCCCTGGCGGAGCTGTGGAAGGCGCCCCGGCCGTTCGAGGAGATCGCCGAGGCGATCCGCGGGGGCTACGAGCGGGTGTATGGCGTCTCCGTCACGGAGGGCGGCGAGCCCGCCCCCGAACCGCCGGCTGGCACTGGACGAGCTACGGAGCCCGCCGATGGGCTGGTCCCTTCGGTCCATGAGGACGAGGCCGACTTCGAGGAGAGCGGCGTGGCGGACGTCCCCATCGGCTTCGTCGAGGCGCTCGTCCGGGTGGAGGGAGACGTGCTGCGCGAGGTGCGGCTGCGCGGAGACTTCATCGCGCCGACCTTCGTTCTGCGGGACCTCGAGCGGGCGCTGGCCGGAATGCCCCTCGCGTTCGGTGCCCTGGGAACGGCGGTGGACGAGGCCTTCCGTCGCCCCGGCGCCGCCATCCTGGGCGTGACCCGGATGCGGATCTTCCCCGACGCGATCCTGGCGGCCGCAGGGCGGCTGTGAAGGACCGCCGCCGCGACCCGGCGTCGAAGGCTCCTCCCGACCGGTCGTTCGGCAGGGACGAGAGGGCAACGCCGGCTCGCCGTCGCCGCGGAGCGCCCCCGAGCGCCCGCCGCCTCGACCGGCTGGCGTGGAAGTACCTGCAGCTCACCACCTTGCGCGCCCGCCGGGAGGAGCTGGAGCGGGCTGGCGCCTGGCGCTTCGACGACGTGGAGGCGCGCGATCGCAAGCGCGCCTTCCGCCGGATCGCCCGGGAGTTCCCGGGCGCCTTGCGCGAGCTCGATTCCCTCCCGGCGTCCGCGCTGAGGCGGCGGGCGGCGGCGGTGGAGCGGGCCCGCGCGGCGCCGCCCGACACGCCGCGGGAGCCGTGGATCGACCTCGCCCTCGACTTCCACCGGATCGTTCGGATGATCCTCGCCGTACGGCGGTGGGCCGCCGACCAGGGCCGGCAGGGTGGCCGCCGGCCCCGGGGCAGGGGTACCCTCGAGCTCGCATGGGAAGTGCTCGTTCGTCGCCACGGCGCTCCGAGGCCCGTCCTCGAGGCGATCCTCTTCGGCGCCGCGCGGGGCTGAGGAAGCTCCTCCGCGCCCTGCCGGCCCTGCTCCTCGCCGCGGGGCTGGGCGCGTGCGCCGGCCCCTCGGCGGCGCGAAGAGGCGCGAGCGCCGAAGAGGCGGCCCCACGGAGCCGGGCGTATCGACCCGGCGGGGGCGTGGAGGAGGGCATCGCCTCCTACTACGCCAGGTCGCTCGAGGGGCGCCGCACAGCCAGTGGCGAGCCCTACCGGGGCGCCGCGGCCACCTGCGCCCACCGGACCCACGCCTTCGGCACCCGGCTGCGGGTGACCCTCCTGCGCACGGGGCAGAGCGTCGTCTGCCGGGTCAACGACCGGGGCCCCTTCGTCGAAGGGCGCGTCGTCGACCTCTCCTCCCACCTGGCACGAGAGCTGGGCATCGTGGAGCAGGGGATCGCCCGGGTCCGCGTCGAGCCCTTGGACTGCTGACCTCGCCCTCCCGTCCTTCGGCTCGAGGGGGATCCTCCGATCTGCGAGGCGCCTTTCCGAGACAGCCTTCGATTCGCGGTCATGGAGGTCGAGCTGCGCCTCGGCGGCAAATGGAAAGAGGGCGCCGGACCTTCGCGCGTCCCGCGCCCTCTCTCGCCTTCAGCGTGCTCGGGAGGCGGCGATCAACTGCAGCCGTTGGTGGCGCCGCAGTTGAGGCACTTGTAGCAGGCGCCGTTGCGCACCGTGATGCTACCGCAGGTGGCGCAGGGCGGCGCGTCGGCCTGGTTGAGGAACATGGAGGTCAGGGCCTCCGTCCCCAGGGCGACCGCGCTGTTGCCGGTCTGGGCGGGCGAGGGCGCCGGATTCGCCTTGGCGGCCGGCGCCGCCTCGGGAGCGGGCGCGGCCGCGGTGGCGGGCGCGGGCGCCGAGGGCGCCGCCTCCTGCTGGGTCTCGCCCTCCGCCGGGAGGAACTTCAGCGCCAGCCAGCGGAAGATGTAGTCGGTGATCGACTTGGCGATGGGGATCGCCGGGTTCCCGGTGAAGCCCGACGGCTCGAAGCGGGTGTGGCTGAACTTGTCCGTCAGGACCCGCAGGGGCACGCCGTACTGCAGGGCCAGGGAGACGGCGGTGGCGAACGAGTCCATCAGGCCCGACACAACCGAGCCCTCCTTGGCCATCACCACGAAGAGCTCGCCGGGCTGCCCGTCGTCGTAGAGGCCGACGGTGAGGTAGCCCTCGTGGCCGCCGATCGAGAACTTGTGCGTGATCGCCTGGCGCTCGTCGGGGAGCTTGCGGCGCTCGGTGAACCGCCCGTGCTCCTTGCCCACCTTCTCGCCGAGCTTGGAGGTGTTCAGCGGCTGGGAGCGCTTGCAGCCGTCGCGGTAGACCGCGATCGCCTTGAGGCCCAGCTTCCACGACTCCATGTACGCCTGCTCGATGTCCTCGACGGTGGCGTCGTTCGGCAGGTTCACCGTCTTGGAGATCGCGCCGGAGAGGAAGGGCTGGCAGGCCGCCATCATCTTCACGTGGCCGAGCCAGTGGATGGAGCGGGTGCCGTTGGCCGGCTTGAAGGCGCAGTCGAACACCGGCAGGTGCTCCTCCTTCAGGCCGGGCGCGCCCTCGATGGTGTCGTGCTCGTCGATGTACTGGACGATCTCGCTGATGGCGCGGGTGGAGTATCCCAGGCGCTCCAGCGCGGCGGGGACCGTGTTGTTCACGATCTTGAGCATGCCGCCGCCCACCAACTTCTTGTACTTCACCAGGGCGATGTCCGGCTCGATGCCAGTGGTGTCGCAGTCCATCATGAAGGCGATGGTGCCGGTGGGGGCGAGGACGGTGACCTGTCCGTTGCGGTAGCCGTGCTTGGTGCCGAGGGCGATGGCCTCGTCCCACACCTCGCGGGACGCCTCCGCCATCGGGGCGGGGACCAGGGACGGGCGCACCACCTCGTCCACCGCCTTGCGGTGCTTGCGCATCACGGCGAGGAAGGGTTCGCGGTTCTCCGGGTAGCCCGCGAAGGGCCCACCGTGATCCGCGGCGATCTTCGCCGAGGTGGCGTAGGCGTGGCCGCACATGATGGCGGTGATGGCGCCGGCGTAGGCGCGGCCCTCGTCGCTGTCGTAGGGGAGACCCCGGTTCATGAGCAGGGCGCCGAGGTTGGCGAAGCCCAGGCCCAGCGGCCGGAACCGGTGAGAGTTCTCGGCGATGCGCGGGGTGGGGTACTTGGCGTTGTCGACCAGGATCTCCTGGGCGAGGATGGTGATCTCCACCGCCTTCTCGAACGCCTCCACGTCGAACTCGCCCTCGGCGTCCCGGTACTGCATCAGGTTCAGCGACGCGAGGTTGCACGCCGAGTCGTCGAGGTACATGTACTCGGAGCATGGGTTCGACGCGTTGATGCGGCCCGAGCGCGGGCTGGTGTGCCAGGCGTTGATGGTGGTGTCGAACTGCAGGCCGGGATCGCCGCAGAGGTGCGCCGCCTCCGCGATCTCGCGGAAGAGCTCCCGCGCCCGCATGGTCTCCATGGGCTTGCCGTCGCGCACCGCCCGGGTGGTCCAGTCCCCGTCGAGCACCACCGCCCGCATGAACTCGTCGGTCACGCGTACGGAGTTGTTCGAGTTCTGGAAGAAGACCGAGGCGTAGGCCTCGCCGGTGAAAGACGGATCGTAGCCCTGCTCGATGAGGGCCCAGGCCTTCTTCTCCTCATTCGCCTTGCAGTGGACGAACTCCCGGATGTCGGGGTGCTCGACGTCGAGGATCACCATCTTGGCGGCCCGGCGGGTCTTGCCGCCGGACTTGATCACGCCGGCGAAGGCGTCGAAGCCCTTCATGAACGAAACCGGCCCCGAGGCGGTGCCGCCGCCGGCGAGCTGCTCCTTCGAGGAGCGGATCGGCGACAGGTTGGTGCCGGTGCCGGAGCCGTACTTGAAGAGCATGCCCTCGGTCTTGGCCAGGTCGAGGATCGAGCTCATCGAGTCCTCGACGCTGTTGATGAAGCACGCCGAGCACTGCGGCTCCTCCTCGACGCCCACGTTGAACCAGACGGGGGAGTTGAAGCTCATCTTCTGCCGGTAGAGCAGGTGGGAGAGCTCCGCCTCGAAGGTCTCGGCGTCGGCCTCGGTGGCGAAGTAGCCGTCCTTGCGGCCCCAGGCGCCGATGGTGCGCACCACCCGGCCGATGAGCTGCCGCACGCTGCGCTCGCGCTCGGGGCCGAACGGGCCGCGGAAGTACTTGGACGCGACGACGTTGGCCGCCAGGGCGCTCCAGGCCTTGGGGACCTCGATGTCCTTCTGCTCGAAGATGACCTTGCCGGTCTCGTCGGTGATCGTGGCGGTGCGCAGCTCCCAGGCAATCTCGTCGGCGGGATCGATGCCCGGACTGGAGAAATACCGCTCCACCGTCAGCCCGCGGCGTCCGGCCACCTTCTTGTCCGACTTGCGCGCAGACGGGCGTGCCGCCCGCTCCTTCTCCACCTCGGTTGCCGCCATCGTTCGTCCCTTCCGCCCAGGATCGGCCCGCGCCGACAGGCGCCACCACGACGCCATGACGCGGAGCCCATGCAGTTCGCCTACGGGCCCGCTCTTCGTTTGCCGCGGCGCCCGCCGCCGCGTCCGTGCTGCCGTTGGGTGCCATCCATAGAACCAAACCGCGGGTTCCTCCGTCAAGCGCCAGCGCTACGATATGCTGTGGGTCTTAGGTGGGGCTGCCACAAGGTCTTGTGGTTTGCCTGTGGTTTGGTCGTTAAATCGCACGGTTGGCGGGGGTCGGATCCGGCGGTTTACACCATATGTATGGTCATTTCGCCGGCGGCCACCAGCGGGGACACCCGAAGGGGCGTCCGGCGGCCCGGGTTTGGGTCGGCGCGCGGGGGCGATGGAGGCCGTCATCGGGTGGCGAAGCCCCGCTGCCGCTGGTATCCAGGCAGGCATGCCTCCTCCCTACGAAAGACATCTCTTCATCTGCACCAACCGCCGCCCCGACGCCGCCCCCCGTCCCTCCTGTGCCGCGCGGGGCAGCGAGGCGATCCGCGACGCCTTCAAGAAGGAGCTCGCCGCCCGGGGCCTGCACCAGCGCATCCGCGCCAACGCCTCCGGCTGCCTGGACGGCTGCGAGTGCGGCCCCAGCGTCGTCGTGTACCCGGAGGGCGTCTGGTACGGCGAGGTGAAGCTCGAGGACGTGCCGGCGATCGTCGAGGAGCACATCGTCGGCGGGCGGCCGGTCGAGCGGCTGCGCATGGACTTCGACGAGGTGCGCAGGCGCCGCGAGGCCTCGCGGCAGCCCAAGGCGACCTGACGCCTGCGCGCGCCGCCGGCTCGGCGGGCGATCCTCAGCCGCGCAGCGCCTCGACGAGGCGGTCCGCCGCCTCGGCGGAGAGCAGCGGCACGACCCCGCCTCCGCTCTGGATGTTGACGATCGCCGAGGACGACGCCCGGCACACGCCGCCGGTGGGCTGGGCGTCGTCGGCGCCCAGGTTGGCGTAGGCGGAGACGTCCACGAAGGCGGAGGCGGGGCGCGCGCCGTCGGCCGACGCGAAGTGGAGGGGCCGCGCCTGCAGTGGCACCCGCTCCTGCACGATCCAGCCGGGCTCCGACGCGCATGCCTCCACCAGCGCGCCCCACGACAGCTCCGCGCCGAAGCGGGCCGCGGCGCGCTGGCGGGAGCGCTCGTCGCCGTACTCCGCGCCGAGGAAGACGCCCTTGCCGCCGAAGTCCCAGCTCCGCTTGATCACCCACGACGCCTGGCGCTCCTGCAGGTGGGCGACGAGCTCGGGGATCCGCGCGCCCTCGCGATCCGTGGCGGCGCCGGGCCGAAGCCGCCGCGTCCACGGGACGCGCGCCCGCACCAGCGCCGCCTCCACCGGCGAGACGCCCAGGGCGCGGGCCCGGACCTCGTCCACGCTCGCCGCGGAGAGCTCCGCCAGCATGGCCTTCTGCTCGAGGTGGGGGTCCACCGGGTTGAAGAGGTGGTGGCCTTCGGGCCGCTCCAGGATCGCCGCGAAGGGAGACGCGGGATCGACCTTCGTGACGAAGACGTGGCGGTAGAGGACGTCGGGCGCGAAGTCGCCCACGCGGGCGGTCCCCGCGTCCGGGCGGACGTCGTCGGCGATCACCGTCCGCGCGTCGTGGCCGTGCCCGCGAAACCGCGCCGCGAGGAACTCGAGCTCCCCGAGCTGCGAGTCCTCCCGGCGGTGGACGAGGGCGATCGAGGGGCGGTCCGCCGCGCCGCCCTCGGCCCGGTAGCAGGCGACGAGCGAGCGGAGGAGGTCGTCGGCGTTGGAGCCGTTCGCCTCCAGGATCGCGGAGGGGTCGGCGTCGCGGCCATGGAGGGCGAGCGCCGCCTCCACGAAGGCACGGGCGGCGATGTCCGAGTAGCCCTGCATCGCAGGGATGGTGGCGTTCAGCTCGAGGACGTGCTCGACGCCCCGCGGATCCGCGACGAGGTCCGCGCGCACGGTGGCGAGGCGCTCGACGCGGCGATGCCCGGCCTCGACGATCCGCCGCTCGACGGGGGCCAGCTCGGCGAGGAGATCGTCGGCGAGCGAGGAGCCCAGCGCGCCGTCGAGGATCCGCCAGGCGACGCCGGCGAGGGCGGCGGTGATCCCGTGGGTGATGCGGGAGCGGCGGCGGGTCGCCTCGCGCAGCTCGATCACCGGAGGGAAGGCGACCGGGATCGGTCTGCGGCCCTGTGCGCCGAGGTAGACGAGGCCCAGATCGCGCGCGCGGGTGGCGAGATCCGCTGCGAACGCGTCGCGCCGGCGAGGGGGGAGCGCCTCCAGCATTCCCTGGAGCGGATGCGGTAGCGTGCGCAACGCGGGAGTCCCCGGGCTCGACCGCCCGAGCCGGTCGAAGGGATTCTAGGCGTGGAAAATCGCCAGGAACGCGGAGGCCGTCAGGAGGATCCCGAAGGTCCAGAGGGCCGCCGGAGGGGCGGGGAGGGCGCGCGCGTCCTGGTACTTGGGGTCGGGCTTGGCCGCGGGGTTCATGGTTCTTCGTCTCGGGGAGAAACGTTCCCGAGAACTCTACTCCCCGGTCGGGGGCATGCAAGGAAAAACCCCATTCATGGGATTGCACGCCTGTTGCCCGCGTCGGGGGCGTCGGGTGGTGAACCCGGGGCTACGCCGGCGGCGGGTCGGGAGCGGCTGCGGACGGACGGAGTAGGATCCAGAATGCGAGGCGGAGCGGGGCTCGACGTCGCCCTCGCACCGAAGAGACGAGGCGCGCCCCCGCCAGGGGCGCGACGCCCCTTTGTCGCTTGCTCGTGAAGGAAGGGAACACTCCATGGCAACGGTCACCGGCGGCCACCTGGTCGCCAAGATGCTCGCGGCGGAAGGGATTCGGCACGTCTTCACCCTCTCCGGCCTCCACGTGGCGCCGATCTACGCCGGCTGCGTCGAGGAGGGGATCGCCATCGTCGACACCCGGCACGAGCAGGCGGCGGCCCACGCGGCGGACGCCTACGCGCGCCTCACGCGGGGCCCCGGGGTGGCGGTGGTCACGGCCGGGCCGGGCGTCACCGACGCGGTCACCGGCGTGGCGAACGCCTACGCGGCGAGCGTCCCGCTGCTCCTGCTGGGGGGCGCCGCCCCGACCTTCAACCAGAGCCGCGGCGCGCTGCAGGAGATGGAGCAGGTGGACCTCTTCCTGCGGATCACCAAGTGGGCCGATCGCGTGCCGTCGCCCGAGCTGATCCCCGCCTATTTCGCCAAGGCCTTCCGCACCATGCTCACCGGTAGGCCGGGGCCGGTCTTCCTCGAGCTCGCCTGGGACGTGCTCTCCAACGGCGCGGAGGATCCGGTGCTGCCGTTGCGCTACCGCACACTCGCCCGGCCGGCGCCGGATCCGGCCTTCCTCGGCCTCGCGGTCCAGGCGATCGCCGAGGCGAAGCATCCGGCGGCGATCGCGGGATCGTCCATCTGGTGGGACGACGCCGCCCCGGCGCTGCGGGCCTTCGCCGAGAAGGCCCAGGTGCCGGTCTTCCTCAACGGCGCCGCCCGGGGCGCGCTCCCTCCGGAGCACCCCTGCTTCTTCCAGCACGCCCGCAAGGAGGCGCTCACCGAGGCGGACGTGGTGCTGGTGATCGGCACCCCCCTCGACTTCCGCCTGGGCTACGGCGAGGCCTTCCGCCACGACGCACGGATCGTCCAGATCGACTCCGACCCCGCGGAGATCGGCCGCAACCGAGGGGTGGAGATCGGGATCCACGCCGACGCCCGCCTCGCGCTGGAGGCGCTGGAGCGCGGCCTGCCGGGCCGGGCCGATCGGGGCGAGTGGCTGCGCACCCTGCGGGAGCGGGAGGCGCGCAAGGTGGAGAAGCTGGCCGCCCACGAACGGGACGACGGCACGCCCATCCACCACTCCCGCCTCGCCAGGGAGCTCTCCGACTTCGCGAGCGACGACGGGCGCGATCCCATCTTCGTCGCCGACGGCGGCAACTACGTGGCCATGGCGGCCAAGACCATCCGGCTGAAGGCCCCGGGGCGCTGGCTCGATCCGGGCCCCCTCGGCTGCCTGGGCGTGGGCGCGCCCTTCGCCATCGCGGCGAAGCTCCTCCACCCGGACAAGCCGGTCTTCGTGGTGCAGGGGGACGGCTCCTTCGGCCTCAACGGCTTCGACTTCGAGACCGCCGTCCGCTTCGGCCTCCCGATGGTGATCGTGGTGGGGAACGACGCGGCGTGGGGCCAGATCCGCCTGCCGCAGGTGGCGCTCTTCGGCCCCGACAAGAGCCCCGGGACCCGCCTCGCGCCCACCCGCTACGACCAGGTGGTCGAGGCGTTCGGCGGTTGGGGCGAGCTCGTCACCGAGCCGTCGCAGATCCGCCCGGCCCTCGAGCGCGCCCTCGCCTCCGGCAAGGTGGCCTGCGTGAACGTGATGCTCGATCCCGACGCGCCCATGAAGTCGGGGATGATGGGCTACGCGGTCTAGAGCCGACGCGGGCCGCGTCGGGCGGCGCTCGACGCCGGCGACGCCGTCGCGGGGGCCGCAAGAAGCCGGGCGCTCGGCGAGGCGAGCGCGAGGCCCCGGGGCCTTCGAGCGCCCGGGGGGCCGGCTGGCGCGAGCCCGTCCCACCGCCGCGCGAGCGGCCCCCGCCACGCCGGGTGGGTGCCTCTTAACGGGGGGAGGCCGTGTCCATAGCTTCCATGCGGGCGCGAAAGGCGACCCGGACGGAGGTGTCATGGAAGGCCAGAGCCCGCAGCCGACGAGGCTCTTCTCACCGGAGGAGGCGAACGCCCTCATCCCCTCGCTCCAGCTCTCGTTCGCCACCATCTCCCAGGTGCGCCTCGACGTGGAGGAGCTCCTCGGCGATCTGGCGGGGGGCGATCCCATGCGGGTGGCGGAGATCCTGCGGGGCGAGGAGCCGCCGCCCCCCGGGGAGGAGGAGCGGGTCGGCAAGCTGCAGACGCTGATCGTGGAGCTGGGCCAGGCGGTGGAGGGCGTGGTCTCCCACGGGGTGATCGTGCAGGAGATCGATCCCGGCATGGTGGACTTTCCCTCCATCCTGGACGGCCGCATCGTCCTGCTCTCCTGGCAGTTCGGCGAGCCCGAGGTGCAGTACTTCCACGAGGTGGAGGAGAGCTGCGACGAGCGCGCGCCGCTTCCGGACGCGAGCCCGATCCTCCAGTGACCGAGGGGGTCGGGCCGGTGGTCGGCGGAGCGGGCTTTGCCCGGAGGCGGGGCGCGCGGCAGGAGGGGCGGATCGACGCACGCCCTGCTCTCGCCTGCACGCCTGGGCGACGGCCGCGGCCGGGGGAAGACGTTGCGCGCCGCCGGCCGTTTCGCTAAGCCAACCGCTGGCCACGAAGGAGAGAGAAAGCGTCCATGCCCAAGGTCGAGCTTCGCGTCGAGTTCCTCTTCTCGGCCGCCCACAGGCTCCCGTTCTACGACGGGCCGTGCTTTCGCATGCACGGGCACAACTACAAGCTGCTCGTCTCGGTCGAGCGCGAGGTCGACGCGCGCACCGGCATGGTGATGGACTTCGAGGAGCTGCGCCGCCAGGTGTGGGAGTACGCGCTCGATCGCTGCGATCACCACACCCTCAACGACTTCCTCGAGAACCCCACCGCGGAGAACATCGTCGTCTGGATCTGGGACGAGCTCGCCCCCGAGATCCCGGGGCTCAAGGAGCTCGTCCTCTACGAGACACCCGAGTACTCCGTCGTCTACCGAGGCTGATCCCTCGATCGAACCGGAAGTTTCCCCGCGAGGGCTCGCCCGCCTGCGGTAGGGTCCTCGCGTGCGGGCCACGGTGGGCCCGGCGAGGGAGACGATGCACGAACGATCGACGCCCAAGGGGGAGACCCCCCGGATCGCCAGCCCCGACCAGGCGAAGATGGCCGAAGGGATCCGCCTCTTCCTGCAGGGGTGCGGCGTGGACCTGTCGAATCCGAACGTGCGCGACACCCCGGCGCGGGTGGCCAAGGCGTGGGCGGAGGAGTTCCTCGACGGCTACGATCGCGATCCCCACGAGGTCCTCGGCGACTTCTACGAGGAGCGGATGCCGGCGGCGGACGAGATGGTGGTGGTGACCTCCATCGACTTCCAGTCCATGTGCCCGCACCACCTCCTGCCGTACCGGGGCGTCGCCCACGTGGCGTACCTGCCGGCCGGCAAGGTGGTGGGCTTCTCCCGGCTGGCGAGGCTCGTGGATGCCTTCGCCCACCGGCTGATCCTCCAGGAGACGCTGGCGCGGGAGGTGGCCGAGGCCATCCGCCGGGAGCTGGGGTCCGCGGGGGCGGCGGTCGTCCTGGAGGCGGAGCAGACCTGCATGACCACGCGGGGGGAGCGCAGGTCCCAGGCCCGGGCGTTCACCGAGGCCTTCTGCGGCGACTTCGCCGAAAGGGCCGACCTGCGGGAGCGGTTCGTGCGGCGCATCGGGGGGCAGCGCGGCTGAGCTTCGCCGCCCCTCGAGAGGATTCCATTGAATGGAGGATGGCGTGGAGGCGTTCACGGAGCTGGCGGAGATCCTGGGGCCGAGCAAGGTCCGACCGTGGGATCCCGAGGCGCTCGCCGACTACGGCCGTGACGAGTCGGGGCTCCCGCCCCGGGTGCCCGCCGCCGTGGCGTTCGCCGAGAGCACCGAGGACGTCCGCCGGGTGATGCGCTTCGCGTCGGCGCGGCGGATCCCGGTCTCCCCTTGCGGCGCCCGCACCGGCAAGAGCGGCGGATCGCTGCCGGCGGAGGGCGGGATCGCGCTCTCGCTCGAGCGGATGGATCGGATCCTCGAGCTGCACGCCGAGGATCTGACCATGGTGGTGCAGCCGGGCTGCGTCACCGGCCGGGTGATGGAGGCGGCGGAGGCGGCGGGGCTCTTCTATCCGCCCGACCCCAACTCCTGGGAGACCTGCACCATCGGCGGCAACGTGGCGGAGAACGCCGGGGGCCCGAGGGCGCTCAAGTACGGCGTCACCCGCGACTACGTCCTCGGCCTGGAGGCCGTGCTGCCCGACGGCGAGGTGATCCGCACCGGGCGCCGGACCATCAAGGGCGTGGCGGGCTACGACCTCACCGCGCTCCTCGTCGGGAGCGAGGGGACGCTAGCGGTGGTCACGGAGATCACGCTCAAGCTCGTGCCGCTGCCGCGGGAGGTGCGCACGGCGCTCTGTCTCTTCCCCGACGCGGGCGCCGCGGCCCGGGGGGTGGCGCGGATCCTCGCGGCGGGGATCCTCCCCCGCACCCTTGAGTTCTTCGACGACGTGGCCATCGACGCGTCGAGCAAGCGGGGGCCGTTCCGCTTCCCCGATTCGGCGCGGGCCGCCATCCTCGCGGAGACCGATGGCGACGACGGCGAGGGCGTGACGGCGCAGCTCGCGAGGCTGGGGGAGATCGCCCTGGCCGAGGGGGCGGTGGACGTGCTCCTGGCCCACTCGGAGAGCCAGCGGCGGG
>DATMSB010000050.1:0-62263 GCA_035565615.1 Vulgatibacter sp.
TTCGAGCCCTTCTTCACCACCAAGGACGAGGGCAAGGGCACCGGCCTCGGGCTGGCGCTCGCCCGCGAATACCTGCAGCGCTCCGGCGGCACCATCCAGCTCGAGGAGCGCCCGGGCGGCGGTGCCCGCTTCCGCGTCACCCTCCTCGCGGCGAAGTTCGAGCCCGCCGCCGACACCGAGGCCGAGGCCGACCGGGCCGCCTGATCCAGGCCGAGGCTCCGCCCTCTCCGGCTCGCCCGCCGCGATCGCCGGGTCCCTCCCTGCCCAGCCCGTCTCGCCGCCGGCGCCCCCCGAGGCGGAGGTTGCCCGGACCGTCCGAGGCGTGCGGCCTCCCCCCGCTGTCCCCGCGCAGGGGCCGCAGCGCTTGCCTCTCCCCCGATCGGTGCGTACCCCACCCCACGTGCGCGCGTTCTCCTGGGAAGCGATCTGGATGCCCGAGATGCCGCCCTTGGAGGTCGTGTTCCGGGCGGCGGTGGTCTACGTCTTCCTGGTGCTGGTGTTCCGGCTGGTCCCCCGCAAGGAGTTCGCCCGAATCTCGCTCCTGGACATCATCTTCCTCACCCTCATCACCGTCGCCCTGCGCAGGAGCGTCGTGGGCGACGACCAGAGCCTCACCTCCGCCTTCGTCGCCCTGGTCACGATCCTCTCCATCAACCAGCTGCTCCACGGCCTGTCTCGGGCCAGCCACTGGTGGTCCGATCGCATCCAGGGGAGACGCCTGGAGCTCATGAGGAATGGCGTGCTCATCCGCTCCGGCCTGAAGCGCGCCAAGGTCACCGAGGACGACCTCATGTCCCGCCTGCGCGGCTACGGCACCATGAACCTCGACAGAGTCGACTCCGCCTACATGGAACGCGACGGCAAGGTCACCTTCGTCTTCCGCGACGACGGGCCGCGCCGCTGATCCGCCGGAGACGCTCGGCGATCCCGGCGCGATCCGCGTGGCCGACGTCTCGGGCTGGATCCGCCTCTTCGGCGCCGCGGCGGTCCGGTCGCCGAAAAGAGGACCCCCGGCCGATTCTTCGACCGGGGGGCCAGGCGGCCTCGTCCGCGCGGTCGTCCGGGCGGTCCCGCCTCACGCGCGCAAGCGGCGATTGACGCCGCCAGTTTCTTGTGTCGTGCGCGGCCTGGTCATCCTCGCCCTCGTGGGCGGGTGCTTCGCGGCGCTGATCACGGAGCAGCTCCTCGCGATCCCAGCCGGGATCGGAGCCTTCCTCAACGGTTGGACGGCGGCCCTCCTGCTGGACGGCGTCCTGGTTCAGGCCCGGCTGACGGCCTCTCGGTACGCAAGGCACGCCGCAGAGATGGACCGGATCGCCAACCGCCATCGGGAGCAGGACGCTCGCGCCAAGGGGCCCGACGAGCTGGACCCGGCCCTGGACGAGATCCGGAAGGTGCGCTGATCGCGGCACCACCGGGCACCCCCAAGAACGGCGTCGACGACGACCGCCACACACCCAGGCCGGTGTGCACGCCACGATCCCCGCACCAGATCACGCCTCCCGTCCCGGGAGCAGGCGCAACCGCGGCCGATCAAAGAAGAAGGCCCCGAAATCCGTGAGGAGATCGGGGCCTTCCATGGCGGGCGATACAGGATTCGAACCTGTGGCCTTTGGCTCCGGAGGCCAACGCTCTATCCAACTGAGCTAATCGCCCACAGCGTGAGGCTGGGCCTCTTTAGCGTCCCTCGGGCTCTGCGCGCAAGCGTTCTTTCGACGATCGCGCCGCGTGGTAGAGTTCGCGCCCTCTCCCCGACGCCCGGGTGGCGGAACGGTAGACGCCGCGGACTTAAAATCCGCTGTCCGCGAGGACGTGAGGGTTCGAGTCCCTCCCTGGGCACCAGCCGATCGAGGCGCGCGCACCTCGCGCCGCCGGCCCCTCGCCGACGAGCCGCCCGCCGCGCGGGGTCCCGGCCCGCCGCGCGCTTCACGGCCGCGTTGAAGGGCCGGAAATCGCGTGGTAGAGACCCGCGTTTAATCGAGGATTCTCGTCCTCTTGCACCACAGGGGTCCCCCACGATGCTCGACGCCGTCTCCAAAGGCTTCCGCGCCGCCAAGAACCGCCTCCGCGGCAAGGCGGAGATCACCCCCGAGGTGGTGGACGAGGCCCTGCGCGACATCCGGGTGGCGCTCCTCGAGGCCGACGTCGAGTTCGGCGTGGTCAAGCGCTTCGTCGCCGACGTCCGCGAGAAGGCCGTCGGCGAGGTGGTGCAGACCAAGGTGGAGACGAAGAAGGGGATGATGCGGGCCTCCCCCGCCGACCACTTCGTCAAGATCTGCCACGACGAGCTCGAGGCCCTCATGGGGCCGGTCGACACCAGCCTGCGCTTCAAGCCCAAGGGCCAGACCGGCATCATGATGGTCGGCCTCCAGGGCTCCGGAAAGACCACCACCGCGGGCAAGCTCGCCAGCAAGCTCCTCGCCGAGGGGAAGAAGCCCATGCTGGTGGCGGCCGACGTCTACCGGCCCGCCGCGGTGGAGCAGCTCGAGGTGCTGGGCGAGCGCCTGGGGGTGCCCGTCTACCACGACCCGTCGGCCGCGCCGCCGGCCATGTGCAAGGCCGCGTTCGAGCAGGCGCGCCGCGAGCATCGGGACGTGGTCATCCTCGACACCGCCGGCCGCCTGGCGATCGACGAGGAGATGATGGAGGAGCTGGAGGCCATCAAGGCGAACACCCAGCCCGACAACATCCTCCTCGTCGCCGACGCCATGATCGGGCAGGACGCGGTGAAGACCGCCGCCGAGTTCGACCGGCGCCTGTCCATCGACGGCTTCATCCTCACCAAGCTCGACGGCGACGCCCGCGGCGGCGCCGCCCTCTCCATCAAGGCGGTCACCGGCAAGCCGATCAAGTTCCTCGGCATGGGCGAGAGCCTCGACAAGCTCGAGGAGTTCCGCCCGGAGGGCCTGGCGAGCCGCATCCTGGGCTTCGGCGACATCGTCGGCCTGATGCAGGACTTCGAGAAGGTCGTCGACGAGGAGCAGGCACAGGCCGACGCCGAGAAGATCCTCTCCGGCAACTTCACCCTCCAGGACTTCGTCGACCAGATCCGCGTCGTGAAGAAGATGGGCTCGCTCTCCGAGCTCCTGGAGAAGTTCCCCCTCTTCGGCGAGTTGCCGGAGGGCGTGCACATCGACGACTCCGAGCTGGGGCGCATCGAGGCCATGGTGAACTCGATGACGCCCGCGGAGCGGAAGGACCCCTCCCTCTTCAACGAGTCGCGGCTGCAGCGCGTGGCCCGGGGCTCCGGCCGGACGAAGAAGGACGTCCAGGACCTCCTGGCCAAGTACAACGGCATGAAGGGGATGATGAAGCAGATCGGCGGCGACGCCGGCGGCTTCCTCTCCCGACTGCCGGGGTTCCGGCAGATGGCGCAGCTCCGGCAGATGAAGGGGATGGATCTGTCGGAGCTCTTCGGGCCCGGCGGGGGCGGCAACGGCGCCCTCCCCGCGCCCGCGCCCCAGCGGATCCCGGGGCTGCCCGCCGGCTACACGCCGCCGATGGATCCCGTGGCGCGCGCCCGCGCCCGCGCCATGGGCTACCCGATGGGCCCGGCGGAGGGCGGGTCGTCCTTCATCTCCGACGCCGAGAAGAAGCGCCTCAAGGAGAAGCGCAAGCGCGAGCGCCAGGCCCGCAAGGTCAGCCGCAAGAAGCGCCGCTGAATCCGCGCCTGCAGCGCGCTTCGGACGGCTCGGCCACCCGCGTCCGAACCGCTCGGATCGAGATCGAGACGCCGGCGCCCCCTCAGCCCTCTGCGGACTCGGTCCCCGTCTTCTTCGCGGGCCCGTCGGGCGTCTCGTCCTTGACCACCGACACCGGCCTGCGCCGCGGCACCACGAGCCCCCGCGACAGCCGGCGCAGCACCCGCCGGTTCTGCCGCCGCTTGTAGCGCTCGTGGGAGTTCTCCCCCGTCTCGTTCGAGCGGGCCGTGGCCTCGTCCACGATCTGGAACTCCACCGGCGCGAACGCGATCTCCGGCCGGGCGGGGATCCGCCGCGCGCCCTCGATCATGCACAGGTGCTCGTCGAGCCGCACCGGCACGTCGGCGATCAGGTTCAGCACCCGGTAGCCCGCCCCCGAGAACTCGTTGATCGCGTGCTTGCGCCTGCGCTCGTGGAAGCCCGAGGAGTCGTCATCCAGGTGCGTCTGCATCCGGGCGGCGGCGGCGGCCAGGGAGGGCGTCTGGTCGATCAGCTTCGTCAGCGACACCAGGCTGTTCTGCGTCTGCGCCGGGACCACGAAGTTGAACGGGAAGAGGTGCCGGGTGAGGAAGTGCAGCACCGGCAGGATGTCCGCCTCGGTGCGGGTGACGATCCGGTAGCGCACCTTGT
This sequence comes from Vulgatibacter sp., assembly GCA_035565615.1. GTDB lineage: Bacteria > Myxococcota > Myxococcia > Myxococcales > Vulgatibacteraceae > Vulgatibacter. The sequence goes on from DATMSB010000050.1 coordinate 4,332, forward strand.
CGAAGATCTGGGCCGCCACCGACTCCCGCTTGGCGAGGAGCTTGGTGATCATCGACTCCCGGCTCTTCACGTTGCCGACGAAGTCGATGATCGGGGCGTCGATGGCGCGCAGTTGCGCCGCCACCGCCTGGACCCGGCGGTCGATCAGCGTCGCGAACTCCGCCGACGAGATCGGCGTCCGGAAGAGCATCTCGCGGGAGTCCGTGTGGAAGATCGTGTGCATCACCTTGAGGACGATGCAGGCGATCCGCCGGAACCTCTTGTGGGGCCCCACCCCCGACGCGATCAGGAAGAGGTCGTGGATCTCGGCGGGCTTCGCCACCGCGGAGGTTACGCGGTAGCGGAACTCCTTGCGCAGGTACTCGACCGCCTCGGCCAGGATCTCGCGGAGCCGGGCCTCGTCCGCGGGGTGCTCCGGGCGGAAGAGGCAGAGGCGGATGAAGGCGTCCACCTCCTCCCGGTCGCGGAAGTTGAGGCGGCGCCAGTCGATGACCGAGTCGCCCCGGAGGATCAGCCGCATCTCCTCCAGCTCGCGGACGCCGAAGCGATCCGCGGGCAACAGCGCCTCCATGCTGGCGGTGACGTGCTGTACCTGGATGGCCAAGGCTCCTCCCGCCCTAGGTCGATTCCCGCGCGAACGTAGACGGCGGCGGTTGGCCCGTCAAGGAACCGGCGGGAACCATGCGCACGCCCTAGGATGCGGCCAAGGCGCGCCGCGTTGCGGCCGGCCCGGCGCTTGCCCGCCGGACCGCCGAACCCCTCGAAAGGTCGAATGGCCGCGCCGTGCGAGCGCACGGGCGCGGCCATTCGGCGCGGGGCGCGGGGGCCGCCCCGGGAGGACGGGATTACTTCGACCCGATCGTGCAGAGGGTGTTCGACCTCTTGCCCGACACGCTCACGAGGTAGGCGGCGGTCCCGGGGGTGTTGTTCCCCTCCGTGAAGCAGCTACGGAACGAGTAGGTGGTCAAGCCGCTCTGTTCGCCGCGGGTCACGCCGAAGGGATTGCTCGCCTTGCCCGTGCCGCTGATCACGAAGACATTCTTGTTCAGCGCAGTGCCGCTGCCTGAGGGGAGGTCGGCGTCGGTCGGGGAGAAGGCGAAGAACTGGAACTCGCAAAGGATGGGGGCGTCAGGCTGGCACTGCGTCAGATCGTTCCGGCAGTTGCGCCCACCGGTACCGATCGTCACCTGCGAGGCGGCGAAGATCTGGGGTCCGTCCTCGTCGCGATCCCCGCCGTTGGGCCCGGAGGTGCACCGGGAGCAGCTGTTGAAGCTGACGCCGCAGGAGGTATCGGTGCAGACGTTGACGTCCGACTCGGTGCTGGCGCAGAACTGGTTGCCGCGGTCGTAGCAGGTCTGCTGATCGTCGCATGCGTCCGTCGGCGCGGGCTCGCAGACGTTGTTATTGCAGACGTTGCCGGTCCCGCAGTCGTCGTTGGTCGTGCAAGCCGCACCGATCGCGATGCAGTGGCCGGTCGTCGTGTTGCAGGCGGAGCCCGCAAAGCAGTCCTCGTCCGAGGTGCATTTGTCGACGCAGCTCGACGTGGTCGCGCCGGGGATGGCTTCGCAGACCTTGTCCTCGTCGCAATCGGTGTCGGTGGTACAGCCCTTGTTCGGCACGCAGATTCCGCCGCGAGCCCCGCAGAAGGAGAGGTCGCAGAATTCCTCTCCAAAGACGCAGTCGCCGTCCGAGTGGCAGGGGACGAAGCAGTGCGACTGGGCCTGCTGGCAGACGTCCGAGCAGATCTCGCCGAACTCGTCGTCACACTCGTCGCCGCCGGTCGTGCAAGCCACCTCGCACTTGCCAGTCGCAGTGCTGCAAATCTCGCCGCCGTCGACGTCGCAGTCCTCGTCGGTCGTGCACTCGACCTTCTCGTCGTCGCCGCAGGCCACCATGCCGACGGAAGCGGCGGCCATGAGCCCGAGCGAGATCAGAATCCATTTCGACTGATTCACGGTGAAACCTCCGGTTCCTGCAGCCGGTTCGTTCCTGCTGCGACCCTGGCCGTCCATACCACGGCGGGATCCGGTGTGTCGAAGTTCTGCGCTCCCAGTCGAAGCCCGGCTTGTGGAGGAAACGACAGCGCTCCCGCTCCCAGAGGCATCGCCCCGGCGCGTCGCCCCCAGGGCGGACGGCGAAGCCCCGTGGGACGAGGTGGGGATCGCGGCGCGGGAAGGGGAGCTGCCCGGAGGATCCCGTACGTGGACCCACCCGGCGGAAGCCTCCGGGTCAGAACTGGAAGGGGAAATCGATGGGCGCCATCTTCGGCCCCGAGTACGCCGGGAACCTCCAGCCCTTGATCAGATCGCCGACGCAGCGGGCGAGCTTCTCGTGCTCGGCGCCCTTGGTCGGCCGGATGCCGGAGGTGGTCCCGTTCTGCTCGATGGTCCAGCGCATCACCAGGGTGCCGGACTCGGCGCCGCCCACGTTCTTGTACTCGGTGACGCAGCGCTTGATCTCCGCCTTGTGGCCCACCACCACGCCGGTGATGTCGCCCTGGCCCAGGGACACGGGGAGCGCGTTCCCCGAGCCGGGGGCCGGCGGGATGTAGGTCGGGGACGAGCCGCGCTGCGCGGGCTTGCGATCCTCGGCGAACTCCTTCTCGAAGAGGGCGTCGATCGAGCGGGTCCTCGCCGCCGCCAGGAGGTCGTCGCCCTTGCCCCCGCGACGGGGCGGCGCCGGATCCTCGGCGGGCGGGGGATCCCGGCGGGACGCGCGGCTGGTCCGCGGCGGCTCGCGCCTGGACGGCGTCACCTTGCCCGCGCTGCGGGCCGGTCTCTTCGGCGGCGCCTCCTTCACCTCGGCGGCCTTCGCGTCGGCGACCTTCGCCTCCTCCGTCTCCTTCTCCGCCGCGGCGACCTTCGCCTCCTCCTCCTCCTCGGCCTTCTCCGCGGCATCGGCCTCGCCGTCCGCTGCGGCCTTCGCCTCCTCCGCGACGGCGGCGGCCTTCGCCTCTCCGGCCTTCGCCTCGTCCTCGGGCCTTTCTTCGGCGGCGGCGACCTTCTCCGGCGCGGGCGGCTCTTCCTTCCGGGGCGCCTCCTGGCGGGAGGCGACGCTCGCCTCGGCGGGCGGATGGTTCGGCTTGAGGACGAACCAGGTGCCCACCGCCGCGGCGGGGACCGCGATCACGGTGGCCACCACCGCCGCCACGAGGGCCTTGCTCCGCCTCGTCCCGGCGGGGGCCTCGGCGGCCCGGGCGGGGGCGTCGGCGTCGGGGCTACGCTGCAGCGGGATGAACTTCGACGGCTCCCCCGGAGGGGCCTCGGGGAGGCTCCGCAGGAGCATCCGGATCCCGGTCGACTCGATCCCGGGCCTTGGTTCCTCTACGTCGCGATCGGTCGCGGGCGCGGATGCGTCGGGCTTGCGGGCCGCCTCGATCTCCTTCTCGACGAGGGAGGCCAGGGCGCTCGCCGCCGCCGGCCGGAAGCCCTCGCTGGCGGCAGCGTCCTGGGACGGCGTCGGCTTCTCCCAGGGTTCGGGAGCGGCCGGATCCGCCGGGGCGGCCGCCCTGGGAGCGACCTCGGGATCCTCGCGCGGCGCCTTGCGCTTGGGCAGCGGGGCGAGGACGCCCGCGAGCTCCTCGACCTGGGAGAGCGGCGTCCACTCCACCAGGCCGCTGCGCCAGCAGAGGGTGTCCGGTCCGATCTCGGAGCGATCCCACCGCTCCTCGAGGGCGTCCAGCTTGATGGGGCCCACCTGCTCGCCGTCGATCGCCAGGAACCAGTCGGCGTCGGGGGGCGGCTGCGGCGCGGGCTTCGGCTGCTCGGCGGGCTTCGCCTCCTGCGCGGGTTCGGAAGCGGGCCCGGTGAGCTCGTCGAGCCACTTGCCGGGATCCTCCTCGATCGTGGGCGAGGGCGCGGCCTCGGGCTCGCTCGCGGCGGGGCCCGGGCTGCCGCTCAGCATGGTCTCGAAGGCCGCTCCGATCTCGTCGTCGAGGGATCCGGATCGGCGCTTGCCGTCCTCGCCCACCAGGGTCTCGAAGGGCGCGGGGGCCGCCGGCGTCGGCGCCACCACCGGCACCTCGGACGAGGGGCGCTTGACGACGATGACGTGCCCGCACTTCTTGCAGCGGACCTTCACGCCGTTGGGGCGCACCTTCTCGTCGGAGATCATGTACTGCGCGCGGCAGCGGTCGCATGCGAACTTCATTGCGGTGTGGACCCGTCGGCGTGCGCGAACCGGCTCTTTCGCGGACTTGGAGAACTTGGAAAACCGTGAAAAGTCACTCTCGCAGCGGGTCCGGGGAGGGTCAAGATTCGCGCGTGTGACGAAGCGCCGCCCTCCCGCCGCCGGCGCGCCGTCTCCCCCGTCCGGGCGGCGGGCACGGACGCGGAGAAGCCCACCGGAGCGGAGGCGCTCACGGCGGGCTTCCAGAATCTACGTTCGGAGCGGATCGGCGGCTACCGGATCTGGATCACCGTCGCCCGCGAGGCGTGGGAGTAGAACCCGACGCAGCCCTTCACGAGCACCTGGAAGGTGTGGTTGCCCTGGGTGGCGGAGACGGTCGCGAAGGCCGCCCGGCCTCCCCCTTGCGCGTCGAACGCCGCCCGCACCGGCGCCATGACGAGGCGCGTCCCGTCCATGAGGAGGTTGAACTCGGCGTCGGAGCACGACTGGAAGGCGGGGACGGCGGCGAAGTCCGCCAGGACGAGGAGGGTCGACGGTGTGTTCACGGTGACCGTCTTCACGCTCCCGATCCGGGAGTAGCCGCTACCGAAGGAAGATACGGACGTCCCCGTGAAGGTGATGGTGTCGAGGCCCTGGAAGGCGTCCTCGCCCTTGTCGCCCTTGTCGCCCTTGGGCCCCTTGTCTCCTTTGTCTCCCTTATCGCCCTTGTCTCCCTTCGCGCCCTTCTCGCCCCGATCGCCCTTGTCGCCCTTGTCGCCCTTGTCGCCCTTGAGGCCTCGATCGCCCTTGGGGCCCACCGGCCCCTCCGGCCCGCGCTCGCCCCGGGGGCCCTGCTCGCCCCGCTCACCGCGCTCGCCCTTCTCCCCCTGCTCGCCTCGCTCCCCCCGGGGACCGGCCTCGCCCCGGGGCCCCTGCTCGCCTCGCTCGCCGCGGGGGCCGGCCTCGCCCTCGAAGAGCCAGACCTTGCGCTCGGCGCTCGAGGTGGAGGCCCGGACGACGAGCGTGGACTCTCCCGACCCGATGGCCTCGGGGACGAGGAACCGGAGCCGCTCGGCAGAGGCGTCGAGGACGGTCGCCTCCAACTCCACGCCGCGCTGCCTCATGGCGACCTCGGCGCCGAGGAGGCCCGCGCCCCGGATCACCAGGGCCTCCCGGATCCGGGCCGCGTCCTCGCCCTCCACCCGGGTGCCGTCGGCGTCCACGGAGTCGATGCGGACGCCGTCGCCATCCTTTCCGTCCGCGCCGGCCGAACCGTCGGGGCCCGCGGCGCCCCCGGCGCCGCGGGCCCCGCCGCCACCCAGGATGGCGTGGGGGTCGGAGGGGTCGCCGCCCTCTCCTCCGCTCGTGGGAGCGGCGCCGTCGCAGGCGGAGAGGAGGAGCGCGGTGACGAAAGAGACGAGGACGGACCTTTTCATGTCTGACTCCCTTCGCGCGGCGCGTCTTCGGCCGGCGCGCGTTCTCGAACCCGATCGTTCGAAGGACGCGCAAGGCCCTAGCCACCGGCGTGCCGCCTCGGTCCGTCCGTGAATTCGAAGGGTTGCATGATCGGGGGCGGCAGGGGCTCCGAGCCGGGGGCCGCCCCCGCGGCCCGGCTCCCTCGGGCTCCGTGCCTGCCTCCGGGCGCGACGCCCGCCTGCGCCGGACTGCACCGGATCGCCGCGCGTGCGCTCCCGCCCGGCCTCCCCCCAGGGAGCCGCCGCCCGGGGGTCGACCCTCGCCCGCGGCGAGCGCGGATCAGGTCGGGACGGCCACCTGCACCCCCAGCTCCTTGCGCAGCCGGGTCCACGCGTCCGACAGGCAGAAGAGGGAGAGGTCGATGCGGCGGGTGGCCTCCACCTCGGCGTCCGCACCGCCCTCGCCGAGGAGGCGGGCCGCCACCCGGAGGTCGCCGGCGAGGAGCCCGCCGACGCGGGTCGCGGTGCGATCGGCGGCCTCCAGGTACGCGCCCACGTCGGGCCGCTCGGCGGCGTACGCCTTGGCGAGGGCCTTGAGCCGCTGCTGTCCCGCGGGCGAGATCGACTTGGCGAGCTGGCGGCGCACCCGCTCGACGGTGCGCTCGTCGAAACGCGTCTCGAGCTTGGAGTCGCCCAGCTTGGCGGCGCTCTCCACGATGAGCTCGAGCTGATCGCGCCGCCGCAGCCGCGCCATCGACAGCTCGGGGCGCGCCCACGCCAGCGCCCGCCCGATCTGGAAGTAGAGCTCCTTCTTGGGGCGCTGATCGGTGAAGAGCTCCTCCCCCGCGACCAGGCACGTGGGCCAGGTGTCGGCGAGGTGGAGGCCGGAGATCCCCGGCACCTTGTAGAGCTCGATCGCCTCCATCCCCAGCGTGGTGGCCACGTAGCGGTAGGCGTTCCCGAAGAAGAGCATCGAGGTGGCGACGTCGACCCGATCGCGCTTGCGATCGATGCGCACGTCGCGGCCCTGGATGGAGAGCGAGGCGTGGTCGCGGGCGAAGACGCCGCCGCTCTCCGCCTGCACCACCGCGAGGATGCCGCCGATCGTGCCCCGCAGGCGCTCGTGGTAGACGAGCTCGCGCCACGACCGGTCCGAGAGGACCGCGCTCGCGGAGTCCTTCCCGAAGGGGCGCAGCCGCTCGAGGATCTCCTCCTCGTCGGTGCCGCCCTCGCCCCACAGGTACGCGATCACCTGGGCGCAGGCGAACGCCTCGTCGTACGCCTTGCGGCGGGCGTGCAGGCGCATGAGGGTGCGCGCGCCCGCCACGTGGGAGGCCTGATGCGGCAGCGCGCGCCTCCACGCCTCGATCGCCTCGGGCTCCGAGCCCCGCTGCTGCGACACCAGGTTGGCGTACCGCTCGGCGGCGGCGCCGTCGTCCGGCGCGAGGATGGTCACCGCCTTGTACGCCTCGATGGCGGCCTTGGTGTCGGCGAGGGTCTCCAGGTAGAGATCGCCCAGGGTGCGGAAGAGCACCGCCCGGGCCTTGCCGGTCCCCTCGACCTTGCCCAGCCGCTCGAGCATCGTCACGTAGTTGGCCTCGAGGCCCCGCCAGTCCCTGGCCTCGACCAGCAGCGCCTCCAGGGCCTGGAACGCCGGCGTCTGCCGCCAGTCGAGATCGAGGACCGCGTTGAAGTGCGACGCGGCCCGGGCCCGCTGCTCGTCGTCGCTGCGGGCCTCCTCCGCGAAGCAGGCGCCGAGGAGGAAGTGGAAGCGGATCGCCCGCTCCGGATCCTCCTGGACGGCGGGCATGGCCACGAGCTGCTCGAGGAGCTCCACCGCCTTGGGGCCCTGCTTCGTCTCCCGGTAGAGGGCGAGGAGCTCCTCCATCAGCGGCACGTCGTCGGGGCGCAGGCGGAGCGCGGCCACGAGGCTGTCGATCGCCAGGTAGTGATCGCCCAGCTTCTCGGAGGCGGCGGAGGCGATCGATCGGAGGATCTCGGCCTTCTCCTCCCCTTCCGCGACCTCGGCGAGCTTCTGCTTGTGGGCGATGGCGAGCTCGTGATCGCCTGCCTCCTCGGCGAGGGCCACCAGGGCCCGATGCGACTCGAGGTGCCAGGGATCCAGCTCCAGGGCGCTCTCCAGGCTGCGCCGCGCGGCCGCCGCCTCGCCCAGCTTCCGGCGCAGGTCACCGATGGTGAAGTAGATCTCCACCACCTCCGGTTCGGTGAGCTCGTCCCGGTGGTGGATGAGGATCGCCTGGTAGACCTTCAGCGCCGCGGCGTGATCGCCCGCCCGGGCCAGCTCGCCTCCCAGCCCCTCCGCCGCCGGGAGGAAGGTGGGGTCGAGCTCGTACGCCCGCTCGTAGCTGCGCCGCGCCTTCTCGCGGTTGCCCAGGCGCGCGGCCACGAAGCCCAGCCGGTAGACTTTGTGGGTGAGGAGCTCCGGCTCGTTGCCCTTCTCGGTGAGGCGGGCGCAGACCACGTCGAGGACGGCCTCGGCGTCGGCCCAGCGCTCCCGCTCCACGTAGAGATCGGAGAGCGGCATGGCGACGGCGAGGGCGTCGGGGCCGTGGCGCCTCGCCTCCTCGAACGCGCGCAGCGCCGCCTCCCCATCGCCGCGGACGTCGAGGTGGTGGCGTCCCAGCTCCACCCAGAGCCGGGTCTTCTCGGCGGGGTCGGCGGCGTGCGCCGCCTCCTGCTCGAGGGCCTGCAGCCAGGCCTCCGTGTCGCCCCGCTTGTGGTGGAGCTCGCGCAGGGCGCGGATCGCGGGCAGGTATGCCTCGTCCAGCTCGAGGGCCCGCTCGAAGGAGGCCCGCGCGGCCTCGACGTCGCCGAGGACGTCGGCGTGGATGCTCCCGATGCGGTGGTGGAGCTCGATCGCCTCCTGCACGTCGTCGGCGAGGCGGACCTGGCGCTCGAGCATGGCGAGGGCCTGGGCCCAGTTGCCGCTCCGCTCGTAGATCGTGGCCAGCCCGCGGATCGCGGGGCGGCACCGCTCGTCCAGCTCGAGGGCCGCCGCGAACGCCCGCTCCGCCTGGGCGGAATCGTGGAGCTCGTCGCGCAGGAGCTCGGCGAGCTTGACGCGCAGCTCGAGCCGCTCCTGCGCGAGCGCCGGATCGGCGGCGGCGAGCGCCTCGTGCTGCCGGTACACCTGGGCGAGGCGTTCCCAGGACGACAGATCCCGCAGCAGCCGCCCCAGCTCGCGCAGCGCCCGCAGGTTGTCCGGCTCGAGGGAGAGCACGCCCTCGAGGCACGCGACGGCGTTGGCCGGGTTCTGCAGCCGCTCCTCCCAGATGCCCGCCGCCTTCGCGTAGAGCCGCGCCTTCTCCCGGGGGCTCTCGGTGATCTGCAGCTTGCGATCGTAGATGCGCAGCAGCTCGGCGTAGCGATCGTCGCGGGTGTAGATCCGCTCCAAAGCCTCCATGGCCTCGGAGTTGGCGGGGTCGAGATCGAGGACCGCCGCGAAGGAGGCGATCGCGCCCTGGGCGTCGGCCAGATCGTTCTCCTGGACGGCGCCGAGGCGGAGCTGCAGCGAGATTCGATCGGCGTCGGTCGACGCCAAGTCGCGGCTGCGCGCGAGGAGGCTCGCCAGATCGGCGAAGCGCTCCTCGCGGCGATACAGGGCGCAGAGGGACTCGAGGACCGACGCGTCGGCGGGGTCGAGCTCGAAGGCGCGGCGCAGGGAGTAGATCGCCTCGCCGGGATCGCCCAGCGCCTCGTCGTGGAGGGTGGCGAGCTTCAGGAGCAGCTCGCGCTTCTGCTCGGGCTGGGCGGCGTCGAGCTTCCGCTCCAGGACCTCGGCGAGCTTGCGGTGCGCGCCACGCCGCTCGAGCAGCGACTCCAGCGCGTCCAGCGCCTCGGCGTCGTGGGGATCGGACTCGAGGATGCGTCGGAAGCTCGCCTCGGCCTCGTCGGCGTCGTCGAGGCTCTCGCCCAGGAGCCTGCCCCTGGCGAGCCACAGGGACGCGGCGCCGGCCTTGCCCTCGAGGCCCTCGGCGACGGTCTCGTAGATCATCGCCAGCTCCTCGCGCATGTCGCAGGCGGCGGCGAGGCGCTCGAGATCGGCGCGCAGCTCCGGGTCGGTCGGCGCCATCTCGAAGGCGGCCGAGAGCTTGGCGAAGGCCAGCTCCTTCTGCCCCAGCCGCTCCTCGTGGACCCTCGCCAGCTCCCGCAGGAGGGGGATCTGCGCCGCGGGATCCTCGAGCCGGGCGGCGAACCGCTCGGTGGCGGTGGCGTACCGGCGCCAGTCGGCGGCGTCGCGGTAGATCCCGCGCAGCGTCTCGAAGGCGCCGGCGTCATCGGGGTGGGCCTCGAGGATCTTCTCGAGGGCGGGGGCCCCGGCCTCCGGACGTCCGGCCTGGGCGAAGGTGCGCGCGATCTCGGACCAGAGCTCGATCGCCTCGTCGCCCGACGCGAGGGAGGCCCGCATCTCCAGGGCGCGGACCACCTCCGGCCACGCCTCGAGGGCGCGGAGGAGCGCCTCGGCGCGCTGCAGCTCCGCGGCCTGGTGCGGCTCCAGATCGAGGACGCGCTTGAGGCTGTCCTTGGCCTCGTCGGTCCTTCCCAGCGCCACGAAGGCGCCGGCGAGCTCGAGGCGCACGGCCTTCACGCCGGCGGCGCCGTCCTGCAGCGGGATGAGCCGGCGGAGCACGCCGGCGAGCGCCTCCAGGTCCCCGCTCTGGGCGTAGAGCTCGCGCAGGGCCCCGAGGGCCGCGACGCTGCGCGGATCCCGATCGAGCACCGCGCGGAAGGAGGCGACCGCCCCGGCGGGATCGTCCAGGCGATCGCGGAGGATCCCGCCCAGCTTCTCGTGGAGCCTGCCGAGCTCGCGGGGATCGAGGGATTGCGCGATCCTGCCGCGCAGGAGCGCCGCCAGATCCTCCCAGCGGCCCGCCGCCTCGTAGAGCGCCTCGAGCCGATCGCGGGCGTGCTCGTTGCGCGGCTCGGCGTCCAGGACCTCGCGAAGGTGCGCGATGGCCAGGTCGTCCTGGCCCACCTCCGCGGCGAGCTCGCCGATGCGCAGCGAGAGCCGGGGATCGGCCGCGTCGGCGGCGCGCCGCTGGGCGACGAGGATCCGAAGGAGCTCCTCGTGCCGCCCGGTCTCGGAGTAGAGGCCGTCCAGCGCCCGCAGGGCGGTGCCGTGCTCGGGATCGCTCTCAAGCACCGACTCCCACGCGAGGATGGCCCGATCGGCGTCGCCGAGCCGCTCCCGGGCGAGCTGCCCGAGGCGCGCCAGGTTCTCGATGCGCCCCTCGGGCTCCGCGGCGATCCGCCGCTCGAGCACGCGGGCGTGATCCTCCCATCGCTGCGCCCTGGGGTAGAGCCGATCGAGGGCCGGCAGCACCACGGGCGCCGCGGCGGGGTCGAGGCGCTCCGCCCTCTCCAGCCAGCCGATGGCCGCCTCGTCGTCGCCCGCGTCCTCCTCGCAGAGGGCCGCCAGGTGGAGGGCGAGGGCCGAGGCCACCTTCGCCTCCCGCACCTCGAGCATCGCCCCCTCGGCGATGGCGATCCACTCCTCCACCGAGTCGGCCGCCTTCGCCGCCGCCGCGGCCAGCGGCCAGATCGCGTCGTCGCCAGGCTCCTCCCGGAAGGCGCGGCCCAGGGCCAGGAAGGCGAGATCCGGCCGCCGCTGGTGCTCCTCCCGCAGCCGGGCGAGATCGAGGAGCGCCTCCTTGCGCGCCTCGGGATCGGGGAGCCGGGCGATCCGGCCCTCGACGAGCTCGGCGCAGCGCTGCCAGTCGCCGCTCGCCCGGCACGCGCCCTCGAGGATCGCGGCGGCGTCGGCGTCCTCGGGCGAGGCGGCGACGATCGACTCGAGGAGCTGCCTCGCGGGGGCGTGGCGGGGATCCTCGGAGAGCACCTGGGCGAGCAGGTCGAGGGCGCCCCGCTCGTCACCGAGGTGTCGGACCCGCACCTCGGCGAGGCGCACCCGCGTCTGCCTCGCGAGGGCCACGTCCTCGGTGGGGAGCTCGAGCTTGCGGCGGAGGACGTCGTCGAGATCCTCGAAGCGCTGGGTGAGCAGGCAGAGGCGGTCCATCGCGTCCAGGGCGACGGCGTGGCCGGGCTCGATCTCCACCACCCGGCGCAGGCTCGACAGGGCCGCGAGCGGATCGTCCAGGAGGTCCTCCTGGACCTGGGCGATCTCCAGGAGCCGCGCCGCGCAGGCGGCGGGCTCCTCCTCCCTGGCGAGGAGCGCGCGCAGGACCTCGATCCGCGCGTGGGGATCGCCCGCCTCCTCCTCCAGCCGCGCGAGGGAGCGCAGGGCCTCCATGTCGTCGGGGAGCAGGCCGTGGACCCGCTTCCAGGCGGCGCGGGCGCCGGCGGTCTCGCCCCTCGCCTCGAGGAGGGTCGCGAGGTTGCGGCCGAGGAAGGCCTTGCCCTCCAGGGTCCTCGCCGCCGCCGCGCACTCCTCGAGCAGCGCCGCGAGCTCCTCCTCCATGTCGGCGACGCGGGCGGCGTCGGCGCAGGGCGCGAGGCGGGCGGGATCGTCCGGATCCGCGCGCAGCGCCCGGCCCGCCGCGGCGAAGGCGAGCTCGGGGGCTTCGAGCTCCTCCGCGTAGATCCGGGAGATCGCCGCGTAGCGCTCGGCCCTGCGCGACGGATCCTCCTCCACCTCCGCCATGGCCTCGAGCATCTCCACCCGGCGGCGGTGGTCGAGCTCGGCGGCGAAGACCGGCTCGAGCCGCTCGGCCGCCCGGGCGCGCAGGTGCGGGTCGGGATCCCGGGCGAGCGCCTCCAGGGCCCGCAGCGAAGCTTCGTGCCGGGGTGCGGCCTCGAGGATCCGGCCGTGGATCGCCACCGCCCCGGCGGGATCGCCCAGGCGGTGGGCCAGGAGCGAGGCCTGCTCCGCCATCCAGAGCAGGGACTCCTCACCGCTGGCGAGGGCGCTGCGCCGCTCGTAGAGCGCGGCGAGATCCTCGAAGCGATGGCCGGCGGCGTAGATCTCCCCGAGGAGGTCGAGGGCGGGGCCGTGTCGCTCGTCGATCTCCAGGGCGCGGCGGGAGGCCTCGATCGCCCCGCCGGCGTCGCCCAGGGACGAGAACCGCAGCCGCGCCAGCTCCACGAGCCGCTCCAGGCGCTCCTCGTCCGAGGCGGACGCCTCGATCTTCCGCTCGAGCAGGACCGCCACCTCGTCGTGGCGGCCGCTCGCCCTGCACAGCCGCTCCAGCGCGGCGAGGGCGTCGTCGTCGTCCGGATCCGCGGCGGCGATCTCCCGCCACAGGCGGAGCGCGCCCTCCACGTCGTGGAGCTCGACCTCCCGGATCTCGGCGGCTCGCCGGCGCAGCGCCCCCGAGGCCTCGGGATCGCGGCGCAGGGTGGCCTCGTACAGCTCGGCGAGCTCCGCGAAGCGCCCCGACTTGCGGGCGAGGCGCTCGAGGTCGGCGGGATCCTTCACCACCCGCTCCGCGAACGCCTTCGCGCAGACGGCGAAGGCCATGTCCGCCCGCTGCAGATCGAGCTCGCAGATCCCGCGCAGCTCCTCGTAGCGGGCGACCCGCTCCTCCGCGGGGATCGGCAGGCCCAGCCTCGCCTCCCGCAGCTCGAGCCGCCGCTCGTGGCGGCCGGAGGCGCCCAGCACCTTGTCCACGAGGTCGAGGGCCTGCGCCGCGCCGGGCTCGTCCTTGCGCGCCCAGGCCTCCAGCTCGGCCCGGGCCTCCGCGTGATCCGGCTCGGCGACCAGCACCTCCCGGTACAGATCGAGGGCGCCGCGGGGATCGGCGCAGGCGGTGCGGCGCAGCGAGGCCAGGCGGAAGGAGAGCTCGGTGACGGCCAGGCCTTCGCCGGCGTGGATCGCCAGCGCCCGCCGCTTCTCCAGGACCCAGGCGAGATCGGCCCCGCGATCGAGCGAGAGGTAGAGGCCGTCGAGCTGCACCAGCGCTTCGGCGTCGGTGGCATCCGCGTCGGCGATGCGCCGCCACGTCTGCGCCGCGAGGGCGGGATCGCAGATCTGCTCGGCGGCGATGCGGGCCGCCTCCCGCCACAGCGAGAGCCGCTCGCGAAGGTCCTGCACCGCGCCGGCCAGCGCGAGCGCCACGCCGTGGAGCCCGCGCCAGTCGCTCCCCTCGCGGTGGAGGCGGTGGAGGCCGCGGAGGGCGTCGAGGCTGGACGGATCGAGGCGCCGCATCCGCTCGTAGCGGGCGATCGCCGCCTCCGGATCCCCGAGCTTCTTCTCGTAGAGCTCCGCGATCTCCCGCTCGAGGGCGAGGAGCTGGGGCACGGCGATGGAGTCCGCCTTGGCGTCCGCCACCTCCGCCATCAGCTCGGCGAGCTCCTCGAGGCAGTCGGCGTCCGCGGCGGCGACCCGCAGCTCGGATCGCAGCAGGGGATCGTCGGGCGCCTCCTGGAACGCGCGGGCGAGCGCGCCGAACGCCAGCGCGGGGCTCTGCAGCTCGCGGGCCGAGAGCTGGGCGAGCCGGCGCAGCTCCCGGGCGCGGAACACCGGATCGGTCGAGTCCTCGACCTGGATCTCGATGACGCCGTGGAGCTTCCGCCAGCTCGCCGAGGCCACGTAGGAGCGCTCCAGCGCCCGCGCCGCCGAGGCGCGCGCCTCCGGGTCGGAGAGGAGGGCCTCCAGGGCCTGGATCGCGTCCGGATCGAAGGGTCGCTCGGCGAGGAGCGCCGCGTAGTCCGCGACGGCGGCGGCCTTGCTGCCCAGGCCCTCGAGGGTGCGAGCGCGCTGCAGGGCGAGGCGGGCGGCCCCCTCGGTGTCGCCGGCGAGCGTCGCCCGCTCGAGCATGCGGGAGAGGACCTCGGCGAGCTCGGCGACGAGGCCGGCCTGCTCCAGCGAGTCGGCGAGGAGCGGCAGCACCGCCTCTTCGTCGGCGCCGGCGCCGAGGGCGGACCGCAGGGAGCGGGCGGCGTCGGCGTGCTGCCCCTGGCGCCGCAGGTAGCCGGCGAGGCGCATCTCCCGCTCGGCCCTGGCGGCGGGGGCGGGATCCACCGCGAGGAGGCGCTCGACGAAGCCGGTCGCCTCGGGCCAGCGCTCGTCCCGGGCGGCGATCGCCTCCAGGGCCGACAGGGCGCTCGCGTCGGTGGGATCGATCTCGAGGAGGCGGTGGTGGGCCGCCGCGACCAGGTCGGGATCCGAGGGCGCCCTGGCCGCGAGGAGGGCCGCGCTGGAGGCCAGCGCCCGATCCTCCTCGGCGTCGCCCGTGCGCCAGCCGCCCCGGAGGATCCGGGCCAGCTCGAGGTGCGCGCCCAGCTCCTCCGCGCGCTTCTCCAGGGAGGCGAGGAGCTCCCCTGCCTCGGGGGCCTCGGCGAAGGTCCGCGAGAGGGCGTCGAAGGCGCCGCGGGGATCGCCCAGCTTCTCGGCGTGGACGTCGGCGAGGGCGAGGAAGCGGAGGCGGCGCACATCCGGATCCCGCTCCACGGAGATCCGGGCCTCGAGCACCGCGGCGAGCCGGCTCCACTCGCCGCGCGCCTCGAAGTGCGGTCCCAGCGCGGCGCCGATCCGCTCGACCGCGACCCCGGCCTGCAGGAGCGCCTCGAGGGCGGAGACGGTGGCGTGCGAGTCGGGTGCCTCCGCGAGGATCGCGAGGTGGAGGTCGGCGGCGTCCTCGGGCGCGCCCAGGCGGGTGGCGAGGAGCTGCGCGAGCTCCATCCGCGCGCCCAGGCCGTCGGGGCCATCGCGGGCGGCGAGGGCCTCGAGCACCTCCCGCTGCTCGGTGAAGCGGGAGAGGCCGCCCAAGGTGGCGGCGAGCTTGCGCTGCATCTGCGGATCGGTGTGGAGCGCGAGCAGCTCGCGGTAGATCTCGACGAGCGCCTCGGGATCGTCGCCCTGCCGCTCGTGGTGGGCGGCGAGCTTCTCCAGGAGCGCCCGCCGCTGCCCGGGATCCTCGGTGCGGGCGAGCTTCTCGCGCTGCGAGGCGGCGAGCGCCGCGTGCTCGCCCGCCTTCTCCATCCGCCGCTCGAGGTCCGCGGCGATCGAGGGATCGTCGGGCGAGAGCGCCGCGGCTTGCCGCGCGCAGGCGGCCGCCTCCGCCGCCCGGCCCAGGTCCTCCTCGAACACCCGGCCCAGGCGCACCAGCAGCGAAAGGCGCGTCTGGGGATCGTCCACCGAGAGGAGCGCCGCCTGGTAGAGCTGCGCCACCCCCTCCGACGCCTGCGCCTCGCGACCCACCTCCTCGAGCTCGTCGTGGACCTGGGGATCGCCCGGCGTGGCGACGAGGGCCCGGCCGAGCAGGCGCATCCTCTCCTTGGGGGCGGCGTGGGAGAGGCGGGAGGCCCGCAGGAGAAGATCCCGCCGCTCGCGGGGATCGGCGAGGCGATCGCTGCGGCGCTCCAGCATCTTCGCGAGGGCGCCGGCGTGCTCCTCTTCGTCGAGCAGCGGCTCGAGGAGGGCCTCCGCGCGCTCCTGCCGCGGATCCTTGCGCAGCACCGCCTCGAGGTGGGCGCGCGCTCGATCCTTCGCGCCCTCCGCCAGGTACAGCTCCGCCAGCTTCAGCCGCAGATCCGTGGCGCGGGGCGAGGCGCCTCCGGCCGAGAGATAGCGCTCGAGGAGCTCGATGGCGCGGTCCGGCTGCCGCCCGTCCTCCAGGTGCTCGAGGAGCGGCACCACCGCCTCGTCGCGGCCCGGATCGAGGGCCGCGGCCTGCTCGAGGGCGGCGACGCTGCGCGCCTTGTCGTCGAAGCGCACGCTCCAGAGCGTGGAGAGGCGCAGGAAGAGCTCCGCCTTCCCCGCACTCTCGGGCGTGACGCCGACGAGGGCCTCGAACGCCTTGGCCAGGCCGTCCCAGTCCCCGCTCGCCGCGTGGCGCCGCTCCAGAAAGTCGAGGGCCTCGGGGTTGCCGGGCCAGAGGAGGAAGCTGCGCTCGAGGCACTCGCGGCTGCGCGCCTCGCCCTCGGAGGAGGCGTCGAACGCCGCGTGCAGCGCCGCGGCCTGCAGGTAGTGCCGCGACGCGACCTTCCGATCCCGCTCCTCCATCGCCCGGGCGCGAAGCGCGCGCACCTCGCCCTTCCAGTCCTCGCGCAGCGCGGCCACCGAGGAGAGGACCACCTTCGCCGCCTCGCAGTCGGGATCGGCGGCCAGCGCCGCGGTCGCGCAGCGCTCCGCGAACTCGTGCCGGGAGGCCTGCTCGAGGGCGACGCTGCCGAGCTGGGCGTAGCGGCGGGCCACCTCCTTGGCGCCGTCGGGCCGCGCGGCGAGCTCGCGATCGAGGAGGGACCTCGCGGCGTCCAGCCGGCCCAGCTCCACCGAGCAGCGCTGGGCGAGGTCGAGGGCCTCCGCGTGGTCCGGGACCAGGCGCAGGGCCCGCTGCCACATCACCAGGGCCCTCGCCTTTCGGCCCAGCTTCTCGTCGAGGAGCCTGCCCAGCTCCACGTAGGTGGCTGCGGCCTCCGCCGGGGACGGCGCCCGCGCCGCCTCGCGCTCGAGCAGATCGCAAAGCGCCTCGTGGTCGCCGCGATCCTCGTAGATCTGCTGGAGCCCCTCGCGCCCCACCGTGTTCTCGGGATCCCGATCGAGCAGGCGCCGCAGGAGGCCCTCGGCGCGGTTGGGATCGCGCAGCTTCTCCAGGAGAAGGCCCGCGGCCCGCGCCAGGATCAGCGACGCCTGCGGCCCGTCCGCCTCGCGCTCCAGCCTGCTCTCGTAGAGCTGCAGCAGCTCGTTCCAGCGGCCCCCTTCGGTGAGCGTCCTCTCCAGGTCCGCGAACGAGACCGCCTCGGAAATTCCGGAATGCACTGGGGGATCTCTCTCAGAACGTGTACTTCAGGTTGGGGAGCATCGCCACGCCGAGTGCGGTCCCGGCGTCGCCGACGAGACCCATCCCCTGGAGCTCGAGGCCGACCGAGAAGTGGCGCAGGCGGGTGAAGTACTCCACACCGAGCCCGGCCGCCGCGAAGGTGCCCTGCTCGTCGACGATGCCCACCGGCCGCGAGAGGGTCGCGCCGCCGGCCACGCGCGCGTAGACGAAGGTGCGATCGAGGCTGTTCTCGTCGGGGAAGCCGAGGAACGCGACCCGCAGCGATCCTCCGACGAGGAGGGACTGGAAGTCCCCTCGGGAGCGCTTCGGATCCAGCTCGTCGTCGGTGATGCCCCGGTAGTCGGCCGGGGCGCCCACCGAGTGGCCCCAGGCCACCACGCCGAGCTGCACCCACTTGCCCAGATCGACGCCGGCCTCCACGCCGACCACGCTGCCCCAGGACGCCGCGGCGCCCTCGCCAGGGAGGTCGAAGAAGTAGATGGCGCCGAGGTTGGAGCCCACCCACACCCCGCGCTCCACCTCCTGGTAGGTCACCTTCGCCGGCTCCGCCCTCGCCTGCGCGGCGGCAGGGCCGGCGATCCCCAAGGCGAGCGCCAGCACCACCCAACCGGGGTGGAGCCGGGTGCGCGCGGCGCCCTCGGCGCGGTCCGCCCCCGTCGCGAGCGAACGTCCCATCGGAAAAGCCCTCCTGGCTCCAGATCCGAAAGATGAAAAGCTATCACGGGGTCCAGATCCCGCGAAGGAATCTGCCGGGGCGGGCGCGGCCCACGGACGGGCGCTCCCGCGAAGGCGCGCGGGCGCCCTGCCCCGCGCTCCGCGGGGGGTGCCGCCCGCGGTGCCCGGCAGCGAGCCGCCGCCTCGGGATGGCGGGGCCCCTCGGGCTCAGATGGGGAGATCGGTGAGCATGGCAAAGGCGATCGAGACCACGATCGCGAAGGCGGCGGCGGCCGCGGCGCCCCGGGCGAGCTGGCCGCTCTCGGCGGAGACGCGGGGGCGGATCCTCCACCCCGCGGCCAGCCCGGCGCCGAAGCCGCCGAGGTGGCCGAGGACGTCGATGCCGGGGACGAGGAAGCTGAAGACGATCATCGCCATCGACCAGCCGAGGAGCTGCTTGAGGAGGTTCGCGCCCGCCGGGGTCAACCGGTCGCGGTGCCGCAGGAAGAAGGCGACCAGCGCGCCCTCGATGCCGAAGAGGGCGCCGGAGGCGCCGGCGCTCAACTTCACCGTGGCCAGGGTCACGAACGATCCGGCCACCCCGGTGAAGACGAAGAGCGCGAGGGTGGTGGCGCGGCCGAAGGTGATCTCGCTCAGCCGACCGAGCTGCCAGAGCGCCCAGCCGTTCACGAGCAGGTGGAGCAGGCCGATGTGCATCAGCGTCGAGGTGACGAGGCGCCACCACTGGCCGTGGCCGATCACCAGGGGCGCGTAGTTCGCCCCCAGGCGCGCCAGCACCTGGGCGTCCTCCGACCCTCCGGCGAGCACCTCCACGACGAAGACGGCGCCGATCAGGGCGAGGAGGCCGCAGGTGACGGGGAAGGTGGCGAAGGCCTTGCCTATGCGGGTCGACTGCATCGGCCGATTATAGGGGCGACGCCCCCGGCAGGCTCGCCCGGATCGCGCGGGATTTCGCGGCAGTTTGCGGATGTTCACCCCCGCCGGCCGCGCCCGGGCAAGGGCGCGCGCCACGAACCCGCCGCCACGCGCGCTTGGGTAGGATGGATGGATGCGGGAAGCGATCACCAAGATCCTCACCGAAGCCTGGGACGTCCACGCGGTGCGCGTCCTCATCGCCCTCGTCACCATCGGGGCGATCCTGATCGGCGCCAAGATCGCGCAGACCCTGCTCGCCAAGCTCTCGGGCTGGCTCCTGCGCCCGCGCACGGGCCGCAAGGACCTGGTGCTCCAGCAGCGGCGCCTGGACACGCTCCTGCCGCTCCTGATCGAGATCGAGCGCTACCTCGTCTACACGATCGCCGGCGTGGCGATCCTCGCCACCTGCGGCGTGGACACCGCGGCGATCTTCGCGTCGGTCGGCGTCCTCGGCATCGCCCTGGGCTTCGGCGCCCAGAACCTGATCAAGGACATGATCGCCGGCTTCTTCCTGCTCTTCGACGGGATCGTGGCGGTCGGCGACGTGATCAAGATCGACGACGAGACCACGGGCACGGTGGAGGCGGTCGGCCTGCGCAACACCCAGGTGCGCGACTTCAGCGGCCTGCTCTGGATGATCCCCAACGGGGACCTGCGCCAGTTCGGCAACTTCAACCGGGGCTGGATGCGGGCGGTGGTGCTGCTGGAGCTGGCCTACGACACCGACGTCCCCAAGGCGATGGAGCTCGCCCGGGAGGCTGGCGAGGCCTGGGCCGCCGCGAACCAGGAGAAGGTCCTCGAGCGCCCCGAGGTCCATGCGCTCCTCGGGATGAGCCACCTGGGCGTGACCCTGCGCCTGGTGCTCAAGATGCTCCCCGGCGAGCAATGGCCCGCCGAGCGCGCGCTGCGCTTGATGGTGAAGGATCGCTTCGAGGCCGCCGGGATCGAGATGGCGTACCCCCGCCACGTGCTGCTCGATCGCGGGCGCGGCGGGCAGGCTGCCGAGCGCTCCGCCGAGGCCAGGCCGAAGCAAATCGCCTGAAGGTGAAGGGCGCGGGGCCGCGCTTCGCCCGCGCCCCTCGGCGGCAATCGCCCGCCGGCGGCGGCGCCTCCACGAACGGCCGCTCCCCCCGACCTACGATCCGCGCAGCACCGCGAGCGCCGCCTCGAAGTCCGGCGGCGGCGGCGCCTCCACGCGCAGCCGCTCCCCCGTCGCGGGATGCGGGAAGGCCAGGATGCGCGCGTGCAGCGCCTGCCTGCCGATGGCCTCCGCCGCCCGCCGCACCCGATCGTCCGGGCGCAGGCGCGCCTCCCGCCGCGCGCCGCCGTACTCGCGATCGGCCAGCAGCGGATGCCCCGCCTCGGAGAGGTGCACGCGGATCTGGTGGGTGCGACCGGTCTCCAGCAGCACCTCGATCCTCGTCGCCTCGGCGAAGCGCTCGATCACCTGTACGTGGGTGATCGCCGTCCGCGCCGGGCCGACGGGGTTGCGCCCGGTGTACCGGGTGCGGACGGTGGGGTGCCGGCCGTAGGGGGTCTCGATCGTGAACGAGTCCTGCGCGACCTCGCCGTGGACGAGCGCGACGTAGCGCTTCTCCACCTGCCTGGTGCGGAAGAGGTCCTGCAGCGCGGCGAGGGTGCGCTCGTCCTTCGCCACCACCAGGCAACCCGAGGTGTCGCGATCGAGGCGGTGGACGATCCCGGGACGCAGCTCGCCGCCGATCCCGCCGAGGTCCCGCACGTGGAAGAGGAGCGCGTTGACCAGGGTGCGATCCGGCGCGCCCGCGGCGGGGTGGACGACGATCCCCGCCTGCTTGTCCAGGACCACGAGGTGGGCGTCCTCGTGGAGGATCCGCAAGGGGAGATCCTGGGGCTGGGGCGCGGCGGGGACGGGATCGGGGATCTCGACGACGATCGTCTCACCGCCCTTGAGCCGGCGGGAGGCCTTGGCGGGGCCGTCGTCCACCGTCACCCTGCCCTGCTCGATGAGCGCCTGGAGGCGGGAGCGCGACAGCTCCTCGTGGCGCTCGCTCAGCAGCCGGTCCAGCCGCTGCCCCGCTGCCTCCGGGGGAACGACGAGGGCGACGCGCTCGGACATCCGGCCGCTTAGAGCCAGACCTTGGAGCGGATGTGCCCCCGGCTGCGGACGATGATGTCGACGACGGCGCGATCGAAGAAGTTGGAGTTGTCGTAGATCTCCCTGGGGACGCGGCTGCGGTAGAGGTCCCTCCCCTCTTCGAGCTCTTCGTGGAGGACCTCGAAGAGGTTGTCGTCCTCGATCCCCTTCACGATCTTCGCCTCGTTGTAGAGCGAGATGTCGGACGCGATGGCCCGCGCCAGCCGGTTGGCCTTCTTCTTCTCTTCGTCGGTGGCCATGCCGAAAGCCGCCTTTCGCTGCGAGGATTTCGACTCGGAGGATAGGTGCGGTCCGTCGGATCGTCAACGTAACGGCCGCTCGCCGGGGCCCCCGCGAGCGGCGCGAGCGGTGCCGGTCAGCGGTTGCGGCGGCGCAGGTAGCTGTCGGCGACGCGGGTGGCGTCGAGCTTCAGCTCCCGCGCGTAGGAGAGCACGAAGCCGCGGAGGAAGACGCGCTCCGGCAGGAGATCGAACGCCTCCTCCTCGATGTTGTGCAGATGGCCTGCACCGATCCGGGTGCGCGCGGAGATGTCCTTGAGCGTGAAGCCCTTCGCCTCGCGCAGCGCCCGCAGGAGCGCGCCGGTGAACTCGGTGTCCTCGTCGATCCGCAAGGGGTCGGCGGTCGGTTCGCCGGACGCGTCGGACTCGGCGGGCGCAGCCTCCGGCTCCGGGGCCCCGGCGCCCGCGTCCGCGGCGACGATGTCCGCGCCCTGCGGAGACGCCGCGGCGCCCACGGCCTCGGGGGCCGGACCCGTCCCCCGACCCGAGCCGGCGGCTGCGCCCTCGCCGCTCGCGGCGGCGCTCGGGCCCGCCGGGCGGATCGCGCTCGGGGGAGCCGGGGCGCTGGGAGCCGGCGTGGCGCCGACGAGCGATGCGGCGTCGATCGCGGATGCGGCTTCGGCGGTCGGCGCGGCGCCGGCTGAAGAAGCGCCGCTCGAAGGAGACCCGGCGGTCGCGGCAGGCGCGGCGTCCGCGAAGGAAGCGGCGCTCGCGGCGGATGCGGCGTCCCCTGCGGTCGAGGCGACCGCGGCGGATCCGACCACCGAATCGGAGGCGGCGCCCTCGGAGGCGGCGTCCTCGGCGGGCTCGGCGCGAGGGCCGCCGGGCGCCCCCCGCAGCGGCGCAGCCGGAGGGGACGCCTGCGTCCCGCTGGACGCATCGGAGAGCGGGACCGACGAGAGGATGTCCTCGTCGGTCAGCTCGATCTCCCCCGTGTCCAGCCCGAGCGACTCGTCGTACGCCGCCCTGGCGTCCGGATCGGAGAGGATGCGGAACGCCTCCCGGATGCGCCCCATCTCCTCCTCGCGCGCGTCCGCGCCCACCAGCGCATAGACCGCCAGCGAGCCCGCGTCGAAGAAGGACGAGAGCCGCTCGAAGGCGGCGCGGATCTCGCGGGGGTTCGCACCCGGGTCGACGCCCAGCGCCTCGTAATGCGTGGGCGCGCTCACGATTCCCGCCTCACCGGCAGGGCGAGCAGCTTGTCGGCGATCGCCGCCACGTCCTCCGCGATGGGCTGATCCTGCCGCTCCAGGAGCAGCGGCCGCCTGGCGCGCCCCGCCCTCCACGCGTCCGGATCGTGGCGCAGGTAGCCGAGGTAGGTGAGCTCGAGGCCGAAGAAGCGCCGCCACGCCGCGCAGATCCCCTCGCCCAGGTTGAGGTCCGCCGCCTCCCGGACCGAGTTCACCAGGATCCGTGGGTGAAACGCCCGCATCTCCCGCTCCAGGAGTGCGCCCAACTCCGCGTCCCGCGCGCGCACCGACTCGAGGAGCTGCATCGGGCTCGCGGTGCCGCCCGCCTTGATCGCCTCCTCGATCCCCCACGACACGCCGTGCACCGCCTGCGCCGCCTTGAGCCGGCGAAAGAGCGCGGCCTTGAGGAAGCGGTAGGCGTTCTCCACCGAGGTCGGCTCCGGCACCACGGTGACGACGCCGTCGTCCGCGAGGAGGAAGAAGTCGAGGACGTTGAAGTGGCTGCCGGCGCCGAGATCCAGGATGGCGACGTCGGCGTCGAGGTCGTTCACCGCGCGCATCAGGCGCAGCTTCTGCTGGTACAGGGGGTTGGCCGCGCCCAGCGAGTCCAGGGAGCCGGAGATGAGCCGCAGGCCGGGGACGCCCGCCGGCACCGCCAGCCGCTCGAGCGAGGGGACGCGGCGCTCGACGAAGTCGGAGAGCGTCTCCTTGGGGTGATCGATGCCCAGGCAGGTGTGGAGGTTGGCGCCGCCGAGGTCGAGATCGAGGAGCACCACCGAGTGCCCCCGGCGCGCGAGCTCGATGCCGAGGTTGGCGGAGATCAGCGACTTGCCGATGCCGCCCTTCCCGCCCCCCACCGCGACGATGCGGCGCACCCGGACGGGGCGCGCCTCGAAACGGCCGTCCACCCTGCGGCGTGGCAGGGCCGCGTCGACGACCTTCGGATCCTGGTTCTCGGGGTTCATCTCTGGCCGGAAGGTACCACGATCGGCGGCCCTCCTGGGGGCCGGACCGCGCCTTATCGCGGCGGCGCGGCCCGTGCTACTCGTGCTCCAGCTCCGTGTTCCAGTAGGACGCGTCGACCGCGCTGAGGAACGGCAGCCAGGAGCGATGCGCCCCGCCCTTGCCGGGCGGCCGGAACGCGGGCGACCACCTCGGCCGGGTGGGCTGCTTGCGCAGCACCATCCCCGCCTGCTCCGGCGTCCGGTTCGCCTTCTTCAGGTTGCAGGGGATGCAGGAGCAGACGACGTTCTCCCACGAGGTGCTGCCGCCCCGGGAGCGCGGCACGACGTGATCGAGGTTCAGCTCCGAGCGGGGCAGCTTCCGCAGGCAGTACTGGCAGGTGTCGTCGTCGCGGAGGTAGATGTTGTGCCGCGAGAAGCGGACGCGGGTGCGGGGGAGCCGATCGAAGGCCATGAGCACCAGCACCCGCGGCACCCGGATCCGCCGGGTGCAGGTCCCGATGGACTCCGAGCCCAGCTCCGCCGACAGCGCCGACCAGGACGCGAAGTCGAACAGCCGGAACTCCTCGTCGATCGCCTGGGCGATCCCCTGGTAGAGCAGCGAGAAGGCGCGCTTGACCGTGGTGATCTGGACGGGCTGGAACGATCGATTGAGGACGAGAACTGCCGAGTCCAGCAACACGTTTCCTCCGCTCGGTCGTCGCCTCCCTCCGGCATCGTCGAATCGACCGCGCTCGACATGCTACGACATCCGCCGCCGGACCCGAAGGGATGGATCCGTCCGCCGGCGTTCGGCGGATCACGGTCGCGCCTTGGCCGGCATGAGCGAGAGGAAGCGACCCTCCCCTTCGCCGTACACGAGGCGGTAGGTGTTGTAGCTCTCGAGCACTCGCTTGACGTAGTTGCGGGTCTCCTCGATGGGGATCTCCTCCACGAACTCGTCGAGATCGAGGCCGCCCCGCTGCTCCAGCCAGCGCGCGACCGCGCCGGGGCCCGCGTTGTAGCTGGCGCAGGCGAGGGCCGCGTTGCCGCCCCATCGCTGGAGCAGGGAGCCCAGGTACGCCGCACCGATGCGCACGTTGAGGTCCGGCTCCCGCAGGCGCGACGCCGGGATCCGCCCCAGCTTCAAGCGGTTGGCCACGTGCTGCGCCGTCGACGGCATGAGCTGGGTGAGGCCCACCGCCCCCGCCCACGAGACCACGTCCGGATCGAGGCTCGACTCCTCCCGCATCAGCGCCTGGAGGAGATCCGGCGGCACCCTGGCGGCGCCGGCGTGGCGCTCGACGAGGTCGCGGTACGCCAGCGGGTAGGCGATGCGGAAGTGGAGCGCGCCCTCCCCCGCAGGCCCTCCGCGCAGGAACTCGCGCAGCTCGGCGCGCGCGATCTGGTGGGCGGCCCGGCGGGCGTCGGCGCGATCCAGCAGCCAGGCGAGGAGGACCACGGGATCTCCGGAGCCCGCACGCTCCCGCAGCGCCTTGCGATCGATCCGCAGGATCTCGTCGGTGGCCGCCTTGGCGAAGCCCAGCCGGAGCAGCTCCACCGCGGCGAGGAAGTGCGGCTCCTCCCACAGCGGCCCCGGGCGGAAGGTGAGCGCCGGCGCGGGCCCCGGCACCGCCGCGAGCTTCGCCTCGATCTCCGCCGCGACGCTCGGCTGCCGCGCGGCGAGCCGTCCCCTGGCGAGGAGCGCGTAATAGCCGGTGGGGTGCGCCCGCAGGAGCCGCTCGAAGGTGACCACCGCCTCCACGTCCCGCTCGAGGGCCTCCAGGGTGCGGGCCTGCCAGTAGAGCGAGCGCTCCACGTCCACCGTCCCGGTGGCGTCGCGGTAGTCGGCCTCGAGTCGTCGCAGGAACTCCAGCCCCGACGGCAGCCTGCCGTGCGCCCGGTCGATCCAGAAGAGGCGGAAGAGCGCGTCGGCGCGGAAGTCGCCCTCCGGGTACTCGTCGACCAGCCTCACCAGCAGGCGGCGCGCGCCCCTCCAATCGCCCGCCCGCATCTTCAGGTCGGCGGCGTACACCAGGGCGTCGTCGGCGTAGGAGTGGTCGGGGTGCTCGCGGACGAGGCGCTCGTACGTCTCGATCCCGTTGGCGGGCGCGACGATCGAAGTGCTGGATCCGAGCACGTAGAGCGCTCTCACCAGAAGCGCCGGATCCTTGCACGCCTCCACCACCGGCTCCAGCGTGGCGATCGCCTTCGCGTGCCGGCGCAGCTTGCGGTAGCCCCTTCCCAGGGCGTAGCGGGCCTCGCAGGCGAGGCGATCCGGCAGGCGGAGCTGGGAGAGGAGCCCCTCGATCTGCTCGACGCCCTCCTGGTTGCGGTGTGCGTCCAGGAACCCCTGGGCGCGTCGCACCCGCTGGGCGAGGGAGGGCTGCTCCCTCGACGCGCCCTCCGCCCGGCGGCGGGCGTCCTCCGCCTGGGGTGAGAGCGGGTGCTCGCTCCACACCCGCAGCCACGCCTCGCGGGCCGCCTCTCGATCGCCCGCTTCGGCGTGGAGCTCCCCCGCCAAGAAGAGCGCCGCCGCGCCCAGGTCGTTGCCCCACGCCGGCGCCGGCTTCTCGCGAAGCTTCGCGAGCTGCGCGAGGGCCTCCTCCGGCCGACCCGCCTGCCGCAGCGCCCGGGCCCGGGAGATCGCCGCCTCGTCGGCGAGGACGGACGACGGGAGGATCGCGGCGTAGGCCCCGGCGGCCGCGGCGAAGTCCCCCAGGCGCTCGTGCGCCAGGGCCTCGTGCCAGGCCACCCGATCCGCGAGGACCGGGAGCCTCTGCCGCAGCGGCCCGAGGATCGCGGCCGCCTCACGCTCGCGGCCGATCTCCAGCCCCGCCAGGGCGCGCAGGTACGCCGCCTGCGGCGAGCCGTCGTCCGCCTCTTCGAAGAGCCGCCACGCCTCGAGGAACCGGCCTGCCTCGAAGCGCTCCCGCGCCGCCCGCAGCGGGCCCGAGGCGAAGTACGGCGCGAGATCGTCCTCGCCGAAGGCGGGCCCCTCGGCGATGACCTCCGCCACCGTCGCGGAGGCCGCGTCGATCGCCGCGTCCACCTCCTCCGCGGGGGAGCCGGCGCGCCCCGCGCCCGCCCGCGCGCCGTGGGCACCCTCCGAGCCCTTCGCGCCCTTCGGGTCGCTCGCGTCGATCGCTCCCTCCGAGCCGTCCGCCTCGCTCGGCGCGGCGGCGGCCTCCATCCCGATCGCCGCCCTCGCCGCGGCGAAGATCCCGGCGACCGCTCGCGCCCCCGGCGCTCGCCCCGTCGCGTCGTCCGCCCGGATCGAGGCGAGCCACTGCAGGAGGGCCATGAGGGCGATGGCCAGGACGAGCACACGCCTGGCGCGGCGGCGATCGAAGCGGATCAAGGGGCGTCCGGGAGGTCCCCGCGCGCGCGGGCGCGCGCGAGGGCGTTGCGAGGTCCGTCGCCCTTCACGCTCTCCCGTCCTCCCGCGCCCTGTCAACCGAGGTAGGATGCGCGTCGGTGGACATCCGCACCCAGAGTTCCCTGCTCGCCGCGATCGTGTCGTTCGCCCTCGCCGGCGCGATGCTCCTCCGCCCGCAGCGAGCCAAGGCGCTCACCCTCTTCGCCCTGCTCTGCCTCTCGCTCACGGCGTGGTACCTGGGCGACTTCCTCTTCGCGGTCACCGGCCACGACGCCTGGCGCCGCGCCGCGCTCGCCAGCGGCGCGGTGGTGCCCGCCACCACCCTCTCCTTCTTCCTCGAGTTCCTCGGGGTCTCCCGGCGGTCGGCGCGCCGGGGCCGCCTCATCACCGTCACCGGGGCCCTGGGCGGCTTCGCCGTCGCCGTCACCCCCCTCGCCCAGGTGGACACCGCGCGGCTGGTCGTGGGGGCGTGGGTCTTCGGAGCCCTGGTCTTCACCCTCTCGCTCCTCTACCGGCGCATCCGCGGCGCCGTGCCCCGCATCGAGCGGGCCCGGCTCTCCTACCTGCTGCTCGGCGCCACCCTGGCGGTCCTCGCGTCGGCCCTGGACCTCCTCCCCTCCGCGGGGATCTCCTTCCCCTCGCTGGGGCCGCTGGTCTCGAGCCTCTACCTCGTCTTCCTCGCGCAGACGCTGCAGGTCTACCGCCTGCTCGACCTGCAGGAGCTGCTCGGTAAGTTCGCGGCGCTCACGGCGATGGCGCTGATCCTCTCGGCGATCTACGTGGGCCTGGTGATCTGGGCGGGCAGCGAGATCCAGCTCTTCCTCTTCAACACGGTCATCGCCTCCTTCGTGATCCTGAACCTCGTGGAGCCCTTGCGGGCCAAGGTGGAGGCCTGGGTGGTCGCCACCCTCTTCCGCGAGCGCTACGAGCTGCTGCAGACCCTGTCGTCGCTGAAGTCCCGCCTCGCCAACGTGATCGATCCGGTGGCCCTCGCCCGGATCACCCTCGACGTGATCCACGACAGCCGGCGGGTCACCCACGCGTCGCTCTACCTGCTGGCCGACGCCCGGCCCGGCTTCTCGCTCGTGGACCACCGGGGGCCGTCGCCCGTCTCCTTCCTGGACGCGAGCGCCGCCCGCGCCCTCCTCGCCACCGCCCGCAGCGGGCAGAAGGCGGTGCTCCTCGAGAACGTGGAGCGCCGGCTCCACGAGCTGCGCAGGTGGCTGGGGCCCCCCGGGGCCGCCCGCTCCGCCCGGGTCGCCGTGCCGCCGGACGAGCGACCCAAGCTGGTGGAGGAGCAGAAGCGGATCGCGGAGCTGCGCTCGGCGTTGTCGGCGATGAAGGCGGGCATCTGCATCCCGCTCCTCGGTGCGGATCGGGTCATCGGCTTCCTCAACCTCTGGGACGAGCGGGTGCCGGAGGCCTACTCGTCGGACGAGATCGCGGTGATGCTCGAGATCGGCGAGCAGATCTCCACCGTGGTGGAGAACTCCAAGCTCATCGAGGGCATCCGGGAGCGCGATCGGCTGGCGGCGCTCGGCGAGATGGCCGCCGGCCTCGCCCACGAGATCCGCAACCCCCTGGGGGCGATCAAGGGCGCGGCGCAGTTCCTCGATCCGGGCGAGCTCGGCGGGGAGGAGGGCGAGTTCCTCCAGGTGATCGTCGAGGAGGTGGATCGCCTCAACGGCGTGGTGACCCAGTTCCTCGACTACGCCAGGCCCCTCAAGCCCGCCGTCGGCCCCATCGAGGTGAACGACGTGGTGGAGCGCACCCTGCGGCTCCTCCACACCGCCGTGCCGCCGACGGTGGAGCTGATCGTGGAGCTCGACCCCACCCGCCCGGTGGCGGCGAGCGACGCGGAGCAGCTCAAGCAGGTGCTCTTCAACCTGGTGCAGAACGCGGTCCAGGCCATGCCCAAGGGCGGCAAGGTGTGGATCTCCACCGGCGCGCCGCGGGACGAGTCCGGCGGCTTCCACCTCAGCTCCCGCGGCGCCGAGTACGTGGAGCTGCGGATCCGCGACGACGGCCCCGGGATCCCCGAGAACCAGCGCGAGCACGTCTTCGTGCCCTTCTACACCACCAAGGAGAAGGGCACGGGGCTGGGCCTCGCCATCTCGCAGCGCATCGTGCGCTCCCACGGCGGGACCATCACCCTGCAGAGCCGCGCCGGCGAAGGCACGGAGTTCCTGATCCGGCTCCCGGCGGTGGTGGAGGCCCGGGAGCCCGAGCCGGAGCCGACCAGGGTCGCCAAGGCGGCCGCCGGCGGGAAACCGAACCGCCGGCCGCGCAGGCAGCCCAGGGGCCGCGCCAAGGCGTGATCTGCGCCTCCCGGCGGGCCCCCGGACGCACCGGGGCCCGAATTTCTTCGCGCACCCCCATGTGATAGGACCATCGCCGTTCGTTCGGCGTTCGCCGGTACCAGCAGGGATCTTCTACGAGAATGTCCGCCACCGTCCTCATCGTCGACGACGAGACCAACCTCCGGAAGGTGCTCGCCGCCACCCTCAAGCGCGAGGGCTACGACGTGGTCCAGGCGGCCGACGGCGAGCAGGCGATCGAGATCTTCGACCAGGGCGGGATCGACATCGTCGTCTCCGACCTGGTCATGCCCAAGCTCGGCGGGTTCGAGGTCCTCCAGCACGTCCTCGACAAGGCGCCGGAGGTCCCGGTGATCCTCATCACCGCCCACGGCACGGTCGACTCCGCAGTGCAGGCGATCAAGACGGGGGCCTTCGACTACGTCACCAAGCCCTTCGAGCAGAACGAGCTGCGCCAGGTGATCGCCAAGGCCGCCCGCACCCGCGACCTGGACCGGGGCGGCAACCTCTCCGGCGTCCTCGACGGAAGCAAGATCCCGGCTCGGATCGTCGGCGAGTCGCCCCGGATGCAGGAGATCTACCGGATCGTCGAGAAAGTCGCCGACACCCCCTCCACCGTCCTCATCACGGGCGAGAGCGGCACGGGCAAGGAGCTGATCGCCCAGGCCCTCCACCGGGGATCCTCACGGCACACGCAGCCCCTCATCAAGATCAACTGCGCGGCCATCCCCAAGGACCTGATGGAGTCCGAGCTCTTCGGCTACGAGCGCGGGGCCTTCACCGGCGCCGTCACCTCCAAGCCGGGGCGGTTCGAGCTCGCCGACGGCGGCACCCTCTTCCTCGACGAGATCGGCGAGATCTCCATCGAGATGCAGGTGAAGCTGCTGCGCGCCCTGCAGGAGAGCGAGTTCGAGCGCGTGGGCGGCGTGAAGACGATCAAGGTCGACGTCCGGCTCATCGCCGCCACCAACCGCGACCTGCAGAAGGAGATCCAGGCGGGGCGCTTCCGCGAGGAGCTCTACTACCGCCTGAACGTGGTGCCGGTGGCGCTCCCCCCCTTGCGCGAGCGCCGCGACGACATCCCCCTCCTCGTAGAGTTCTTCCTCGACAAGTACAACCGCCGCCTCAACAAGCGCATCGCCAAGCTGTCCCCCGCCGCGCTGGAGATGCTGCAGAACCACCCCTGGCCCGGCAACATCCGCGAGCTCGAGAACCTGATGGAGCGGACGGTGCTCTTCGCCGACGGCCCCGTCGTGGGCGTCTCGGACCTCCCGGAGAGCCTGCGGGCGCCGCAGGCCGGGGTCCCCTCCATCCTCTCCGTGCCGATGCCCGCGATCGCGCCGGGGGACGCCTCGCTCAAGGACATCGTCAAGGGATCGGTGGCGGTGCTCGAGCGGGACCTGATCACCCGCGCCCTCGACGAGACCGGCGGCAACGTCACCCAGGCGGCGAAGAAGCTGAAGATCTCCCGCAAATCGCTGCAGAACAAGATGAAGGAGTTCGGCCTGAGGGATCCGGACGAGCGCCCGGCCTGAGGCCGCCTCCGCCGCGGCCGATCAGGGGCCCGACGCGAGCTCGAGGGCGCGGCGGTAGACGTCCTTGCGGGGGAGGCCGAGGGCCTCCGCCACCTCCCGCGACGCGTCCTTCACCGTGGCGCCGGCGGCGAGGCGGGCGCGCAGCAGGTCGTCGAGATCCTCGCCGGCGCCCTCCGCCTGCGGCGCGCCGCCCTCCACCACCACCGTGATCTCGCCCAGCACCTCGCCGGAGAAACGCTCGGCCAGCTCGGAGAGCGTGCCGCGGGCGATCTCCTCGTGGAGCTTGGTGAGCTCGCGGGCCACGCAGGCCCTGCGATCGCCCAGGGCGTCGCGCAGATCGAGGAGGGTGTCGCGCAGCCGCCGCGGCGACTCGAAGAGGAGCAGCGTGCCGATCGCGCCGCGCAGCTCCTCGAGGGCCTTGCGTCTCCCCCCTCCCTTGCGGGGGAGGAAGCCGACGAAGGTGAACCGATCGGTGGGGAGGCCGCTCGCGGCGAGCGCCGCCAGGGGCGCCGACGCGCCGGGGATCGGCACCACCCGCACGCCCGCCTCCACCGCCAGCCGCACCACCTCGCTGCCGGGATCCGAGATACCGGGCATGCCGGCGTCGGTGACGAGGGCGACGTCCTGCCCCTGGGCGAGGCGCTCCACCAGCCCCGCGGCGCGGTGCTTCTCGTCGAACGCCGGCAGGGACGTCACCCGGGCCTCGACGCCGAAGCGCTCGAGGAGCACGCGCGTGCGCCGGGTGTCCTCGCAGGCCACGAGGTCGACCGCCTCCAGGGTCTCGATCGCGCGCCGGCCCATGTCGCCGAGGTTCCCGATCGGCGTGCCGACCAGGTAGAGCGTGCCCTTCCCTTCCTTCACCCTCGCTCCCCGCGCCCCTGCGAAAGGCCGGCGGGATCTCCGCTCCGCGCGGCATCGCGACCGGCGCCTTGGCGCCTTCCTCTCAGAAACCCCCGTCGCCGTCGAAGGCGCCGCGGATCCATTCGATCTCGTCTCCCTCACCGCCCCTGTCCAGCACGATCATCACGTCGAAGCGCAAGGGGCGCCCGTCGAGGCGGCGGTTCTTCGCGGCCCAGTCGAGGGCGGCGGCGATCACCTTCCGCCGCTTGTGCACGGTGAGGGTCTCCAGCGGGTGCACCAGGCTCGCGCTGGTGCGGCTGCGCACCTCCACGAAGACCGTATGGCCGTTCTTCTCGGCCACGAGGTCGACCTCGCCTCGCCTGCAGACGTGGTTGCGGGCGACCACGGCATACCCCTCGCCCTCCAGGTGGCGGGCGGCAATCGCCTCCGCCGCCAGGCCGCGCGCCCGCCGCTCCGACGGCCGCGCCGGCGGGCGGCTCACGGCGAGGATCCGTCGGCCATCGCCTCGAGGCGGGTCGCGTGGATCACCTGCCCCCGGCCCGCGAGCCCGCGCAGCATCTTGGCGAGGAGCGGGTGCCGGTCGGTGGGGATCCGGGTGAGCGGCTCGTCCAGCACCAGCGGCAGGGGGGAGCGAGCCTGGTGCCGCTCCACGATGGCGAGGCGCAGCGCGAGCCAGGCCAGGTCCCGATCCGCCGGCCCGAGCGACAGGAACGGAACCTCGCCGCCGTCGCCGGCGCAGCGGACGCCGCCCTGCTCCGACCAGGCGAAGCCGCGCAGCCGCTTGCGGCTGAGGGCCTCGAGGTACGCCGAGGCCCGGGGCGCGAGGGAGCGGAGCAGCGCGTCCCGGGACTCCGCGCCGAGCTCCGCCGCTCGCTCGAGGAGCCGCGCGGAGGGATCCTCCTCCCGATCGTCCGGGGCGGCGAAGGCGGGCAGCGTGAGCGGCCCCGACACGGAGGAGGGGGCGACCGGGGCCTGGGTCCCGAAGCCCATGAAGGCCCCCATCGGATCCTCGGCCACCTCGTCGTGCCACCCCGGGTTGCGGAGGCGACCCAACTCCCGGGCGATCTCGGAGGACGACCGCCACGAACCGGCGCCCTTGGCCTCGAGGGCGTCCTCGAGCCCTTCGGCCTCGGCCTGGAGCCGCTCCCGCTGCGCCTTCGCCTCGATGAACGAGGGATCCTCGACGATCCTGCGCAAGGCCTCCTCCGCCTCCACCAGCCGCCGCCTCGCCTCGGCGCGATCGGCGAGCCACGCGTCGAGGTCCGCCACCCGCTCCGCGCCGATCGTCTCCATGGCCGCGCGGACCTCGCGGGTGTCCTCGTCCCACTGCTCGTGGATCCTCCGCTCCCGGCTGCTGAGGTGGGCCTGCCGCCGCCCCACGCTGTCGCGCCGCTGCAGCTCCCCCACGAAGACGAGGCCGAGGGCCGCCGCCATGCCGAACGCGGGGATGCCGAGGAGGGCCAGGGGCTTCCAGGTCGTGGCGATGGCGACGGCGAGCGCCGCCGCGCCCGCGCCGACGGAGGCCCAGACCCGCCAGTCCCGGGCGGGGGAGAGGGGCAGCGGCCGCATCGCGAGCTCGTGAAGCCTTTCGGCCTCCTGGGCGAGCCGCGCCAGCGCCGAGTCCCGCCGCTCGGTGGCGGCGTCGTAGCGGGAGGTGCGCTCCGCCAGATCGTCGGGGAGCGACTCGCCCTCGCGAAAGAACGCGCTGGCGCGCCTCGCCGCCTCGACCTTCGCCTCCGCGGGGGGGACCGCCTTGAACCGCTCGTCCAGCGCCAGGATCCGCCCCCGGACCGAGTCGAGCTTGAACTCGAGCGCCTCGATCTCCTTGGCGACGCGGAGCTCCTCCTCGAGCGCCCGGATCCGATCCGGATCCGGAGGGGTGGACGGAGGCGCCGGCGCGGGGGCGGGCCGGACCTCGAACACCGCGGGCGGCGCCTCCTCCCGGCAGGTGGCGGAGGGGAAGTCGCCGAACCCCAAGGTGAACGTCTCCGTCCAGCAGGTGCGGCTGGGCAGGCCGGCGTGGCTGCGCAGGTAGGGGCCGATCTCCGCCGCCTTCGTCGACACGGTGGCGAACCTGCCGGTGGAGTCGTCCAGGCGCTGCAGGGCGCTCCCCCCGCGCAGATCGCGCACCATCCTCCAGGTGCCGCCATCGCGGGTGCGCAAGGTCAGCGCGGCCCGGGAGGCGGGAGCGCCGTGGACCTCCAGATCGTCATCGAGGCGATCGTCCGGGTAGAGGAGCGCGTCGAGGACCTTGCGCAGCTCCGTCTCGGCGGGCCGAAGCACCACCAGCCCCGGGCCGAAGGCGAGCCTCGCCTCCGCAGGGAAGCCCTTCACTCCCTGGAGGATCAGATCGACGAGCTGCATCGCGCCCACCCTATCCGATCCCGCCCGGCGGCCGGAACTTTCGGCACGCCGGACCGGAGCGCCCGGGCGAGGTCCCGGGCGCCGGCGCGAGCGCCGGGAGGCGAGGCGCTACTCGCTCTTCTCGGCCTTCTTGGGATCCGCGGCGCGGACCTCCTCGGTCTCCAGGCGGGCCGCCTTCCCGTGGAGGTTGCGGAGGTAGTAGATGCGCGCCCTGCGGACCTTGCCGCCCGTGACCACCTGGATCTTGTCGATGCGCGGCGAGTGCACGGGGAAGGTCCGCTCCACCCCGACGCCGTAGGACACCTTGCGGACGGTGAAGGAGGAGCGGAGACCCGCGTTCCGCTTGCGGAGGACCGTGCCCTCGAAGACCTGGATGCGCTCCTTCTCGCCCTCCTTGATCTTGGTGTGGACGCGGACGGTGTCGCCGGAGTTGAAGTTCGGGATGTCGGAGCGGAGCTGCTTGCTCTCGATCGCCTGGATCACGGGGTTGCGCATGTCGAAACCTCTATCACCCCACGCGGGGGCACTTCGAACGGGAGCATGCGCCTCGTCGCGGCGCCCCCCATGGGCGCCGTCGTGCGCAGCGGCTCACGCCTCTTCGAGCAGCGCCCGATCCTCCTGGCTGAGCTCCAGCTTCGCCAGGAGATCGGGGCGCCGCTCCTTCGTCCGGAGGAGGGCCTGCTTCCTGCGCCACCGCGCGATCTTCGCGTGGTCGCCCGAGAGCAGCACCTCCGGCACCTTCGCCCCCCGGAACTCGGGGGGCCTGGTGTACTGCGGGTATTCGAGGAGCCCCTCTTCGAAGCTTTCCGCTCCCGCAGATTCCTCGTTTCCCAACACACCCGGCACCAGCCGGGCGCATGCATCCACCACGCAGAGGGCCGCCAGCTCGCCGCCGGTGAGGACGAAGTCTCCCAGGGAGATCTCCTCGTCGACGTAGGAGCGGACGCGCTCGTCGTAGCCTTCGTATCGTCCGCAGACCAGGACCGCCCTCCCCGCGGCGTGGAGCTCGCGGGCCAGGGCCTGGTCGAACCTGCGGCCGACCGGGTCCAGTAGCACCACCCGGCACGGCCCGTCCATCCCTTCCTTCGCCGCCTCGATCGCCTCCACCAACGGCTCCGGCTTCATCACCATGCCGGCGCCCCCGCCGTAGGGGGTGTCGTCCGTGACGTGGTGCTTGTCGTGGGCGTGGTCGCGGATGTCCCGCACCCGCACCTCCACGAGGCCCCGCTGGATCGCCTTGCCCAGGATGCTCTCCCGGAGAGGGGCCTCGACGAGGCGGGGAAAGAGCGTGAGGACCTCGAAGATCATGGCGGCGCCTCCTCGGGGGGCGCCACGACGATGCGCCGGGAGGCGAGGTCGATCGAGATCACGTAGGGATCGGCGAAGGGCACGTAGCGCTCGGCGCCGTCGCCCCGCAGCACCAGCACCGGCACCTCCGCCGTGTCGACGACCTCGATCACCCGCCCGATCGGCGCGCCGTCTTCGCCGAAGGCCTGCAAGTCCAGGAGGTCCCGCTGCCAGTACTCGCGCTCGCCCAGGGCGGGGAGCTGATCCGGATCGACCAGCACCTCGCGGCCGCGCAGGGCGTCGGCCGCCTCCACGCTGTCCACGCCGGCGAGGGAGAGGACGACCTGCCCCTTCCTGCCCGGGCTCGCCCGGCGGACGTCGTAGCGGACGGAGCCGGCGTCGCCCTCCAGGCGCACGAAGGACACGTGGAAGAGCGAGTCGCTCTCGGGGTTGTCGAGGTTGACGGCCACGCTGCCCCGGACCCCGTGGGGCCTGGCGACGCGGCCGATGTGCAGCGCAGGCGACGTCTCGCTCGGGGACGGCATCGGGGGCTAGTCCCGGATCTCGAGGGTGGCCGAACGCCCTTCGAGGGAGGCCTTGGCCGACACCAGGGTGCGCAGCGCCTTCGCCGTGCGACCCTGGCGGCCGATCATGCGCCCGAGATCCTCCGGCGCCACCGTGAGCACGACGAACGTGGAGGTCCCCTGGCGCTCCTCGACCCGGACCTCGTCCGGCTCGTCCACGAGCGCCCGGGCGACGTATTCCACGAGGTCGCGCACGGGGATCGTCAGGCCGCCGGCGCGGCCTTGTGGCGCTTGATGAGGTTCTTCACGGTGACCGAGGGGACCGCGCCGACCTTCAGCCACTTCTCGAGCTTCGCCTCGTCGAAGGAGACCTTCGAGCCGGCGGGATCGTAGGAGCCGATCTGCTCCAGGAACTTCCCGTCGCGGGGGCTGCGCGAGTCCGTGGCGACGATGTGGTAGTAGGGCGCCTTCTTCGCGCCGGCGCGGCTGAGCCGCAGGTGGACCGCCATGTTCTTGACCCTCTCGGCGCCTCCCGGGGCGCACGACCATTGACGCGCGAGGATCGAGACAACCTCGCGAAAGCGGGGGCTTTTACCCAGACGTCTCGCCGCCTGTCAAGCCCGCGGCACCCGCCGGGCCGCCGGGGAGGCGGTCAGGGGATCACGGTGGGCGCGGCCCCGAAGAGGACCTTCAAGTCCTCGTCGGTGAAAAAGATTCCGCCGCCCACGAACGCGTCCCGCCCGGCGCGGAGGCGGCCGGTCACCGCCTCGAACGCCGCCGGGTTCATGAGGTCGTCCACGCCGGCCGTGACGAAGAGGTGCTGGAGGAAGATCAGGTTGGCGTACGCCTTCAGCCGCGGGAACTCGGTCTCGGGGTTGGCGAAGTCGAAGAGGTCGAGCTTGAAGGAGAGGCGATCCTCCAGGAAGTGCAGGTCCATCCCCGCGCCGCCCGTGGACTCGATCAGGCCGAAGCGGAAGGTCGCGAAGCCGTAGCGCTTGGCGACCTCCGCCGAGAAGAGGAGGACGTCGGTGGTGGTCCGCACCTCCTGGTTGGCGGCCTCCACCTGGCCCGGGGGGCTGCGGATCACGGTCTCGCGGCTGACGTAGCCCAAGGGATCGTCCACCACCTGGAAGAGGAAGAACTTGTCGGGCGCGGGGATGAGCCGCAGGTCGACGTAGAGCTTCGCCGACTCGGCCCGGAAGAGGTACTCGGAGCGCAGCCCCAGCTCCACCTGAAGCACCGCCAGGCGGTGTACGTAGTCGGTGGTGGAGGTGACCGCCGAGTCGATCCGCTCCCCGAGCTCCCTGTCGGAGACGAGCTTGCCCAGCGCGCCCTCCCCCCGGTCGATCCGTGCGGTGATCGACTCGAGGTTGGCGAGGGTGCGATTGAGGTTGTCGAGGCTCCCCTGGATCCCCTCGGCCCCGGCCCTCAGCTCGCCCTCGTGCTCGCCGATGATGCTCCGGATCGACGCCACCACGTCCCGCGCCTGCTCGGTGATCACCCGCACGTTGGAGATGATCTCGGAGAAGTCGTCCTGGTGCTCCGTGGTGACCGCCCGCACCTGGGAGGTGATGACGTCGATGTTCTCCAGGGCCCGCTCGAGCTGGCCCGAGGAGCGGGAGATCGTCTCCTCCAGGGTCACCGAGACGTCGGCGAGGTTCTGCACGATCTGGCGGATCGTCCCCTCCTCTCCCTCGATGAGATCGCGCACCGACCGGGTGACGGTCTTGATGTCCCCCGCCACCTCCCCGAGGGTGTCGAAGAGCTGCTCCATCCCGACCGCTTCCTGCACGTTCTCGATCTCGCTCCCCGAGGGGAGCGGCTCGGTGAAGCGATTCGTCCCGGGGATGCGCTCCGGGTTTCCAGGGGCGACGTCGAGGAGGTAGTCCCCCAGGATCGAGGAGCTGCGCTTCGACACCGTCGCGTTCGGGTAGATGGGGATGTCCCTGTCGATGGCGAAGTCCACCCGGGCCTCGCCGCCGACGAGGCCGATGGAGACGACCGTCCCCACCTCCACGCCGGCCACGCGTACCATCGACTTGGGGGCGAGGCCCGAGGCGTCGCGGAAGAGGGCCCAGTACTGGTTCGCGCTTTCGGCAGAGACCTTCTCTCGGATCAGCGAGAAGAAGATCACGAAGGCCGCGATCGCCAGCACCACCAGGATGCCCACCTTCACCGGTGTCACGACGTTGCGCAAGGGATCCCCAAGCTAGGAACGGCGAAACCAGGTCTGCAAGAATGCGCGCACGTGTGGATGGGTCGTGTGCCGAAGTTGCTCGGGGGTGGAGTGCTCGACGATGCGGCCCTCGTAGAGCACCGCCACGAAGTCGGCGATGCGCAGGGCGCTGCCGATGTCGTGGCTGATCACGATGCTGGTGACGCCCAGCTCTCGGCGGGCGTCCTCGATCATGTCGTTCACCGAGTCGGTGGTGATGGGATCCAGGCCGGTGGTCGGCTCGTCGTAGAGGACGATCTTCGGATCCCGCGCCACCGCCCGCGCGAGGGCCACGCGCTTGCGCATGCCGCCCGAGAGCTCCGCCGGATCGAGCTGCGCCGCCTTCTCCAGGCCGACCAGGGCCAGCTTCGCCTCCACGATCGCTCGGATCTCCTCGTCGGTGCGCCCCTCCCGGTGCTCGATCAGCGGGAAGGCCACGTTCTCGAAGACGGTCATCGAGTCGAAGAGGGCGGAGCTCTGGAAGACCATGCCGAACTTGCG
Source organism: Vulgatibacter sp. (assembly GCA_035565615.1). Classification (GTDB taxonomy): domain Bacteria; phylum Myxococcota; class Myxococcia; order Myxococcales; family Vulgatibacteraceae; genus Vulgatibacter. The sequence continues at coordinate 42,676 of DATMSB010000050.1, forward strand.
GCGGAAGCGGTTCAGCTCCCGGGCCGAGAGGCGGCAGATGTCCACTCCGTCGACGTAGACCGTGCCGGAGTCCGGCTGGAGGAGGCCGATGATGTGCTTGAGCAGGACGGACTTTCCCGACCCGGAGCTCCCCAGGATCACCACGGTGGTCCCCTCCTCCACCGTGAGGTTCACGCCGCGGAGGACCTCGTTGTCTCCGAACGCCTTGTGGAGGTCCTGGACCTCGATCATCGCCGCCATGGCTCAGGCGTCCTGCCACCACCCCAGCATCAGGGACGTGAGGGCGTAGTCGAGGACGAAGATCAGGACCGAACTCGTCACCACGGCCTTGGTGGTGGCGATCCCCACGCCCTTGGCCCCCCCGGTCGCGGTGAAGCCCTTGTAACAGCAGCTGACGGCGATGGTGAGGCCGAAGGCCGCCGCCTTGATCAGCCCGCCGAAGACGTCGGCGAGGTCCACCCAGAGGTGGACCCGGCTCCAGAACTCCGCCGGGCCGATGTCCTGGAGGCCGACCGCGACCAGGTAGGCTCCGAAGAGCCCCACCACGTCGAAGATCATGGTGAGCAGCGGCACCGTGACCAGGGCGGCCAGGACCCGCGGCACCAGGAGGTAGTGGAACGGGTTCACCGCCATGGTCGCCAGCGCGTCGATCTGCTCGGTGACGCGCATGGAGCCGAGCTCGGTGGCGATGGCGGAGCCAGCCCGCCCCGTGACCATCAGGCCGGTGAGGGCGGGCGCGAGCTCGCGGGTGAGGGAGAGGGCCACCGCCGCGCCGACCAGCGACTCGGAGTTGAAGAGCTCGAAGGCGATGGTGGTCTGCATGCTGAACACGCCGCCGGTGAACGCGGCGGTGATCACCACGACCGCGATGGATCCGGTGCCGATCGCCTCGCAGGCGGCGAGGAAGTTCCGGACGCGGTACGGCGGGCGAAAGGCCTGGGCGAGGATCTCGAAGCCGAAGATCGTCAGGCCGCCGAGGTCGGAGAGCGCGTCGAGGGTCGCCTGTCCCAGGCCCCCCAGCGCCCACTCGGCGGCGCGCTTCCCCCCGGCGAACCAGGCGATCGTCCGTGCCAAGGGCCTTCCCCTTCGGCCCCGGCTCGATCAGCCGACGAAGATCCGGGGCACCCGCGGCCCGATGCCGCAGAAGATCTCGTAGTGGATCGTGCCGCACGCCCGGGCCAGCTCCTCCGCCCGGATCTCGTCGTCGCCCTGTGCGCCGACGAGCACGGCCTCGTCGCCGACGTCCACGCCGGCGACGTCGGTCACGTCGACCATGATCTGATCCATGGTCACGGTGCCCGCGATCGGCACCCGCGCGCCGCGCAGGAGCACGACGCCGCAGTCGGAGAGCCGACGATCGTACCCGTCGGCGTACCCCACCGGGAGCGAGGCGATCCGCGACGGCCGCGCCGCCACCCACCGGGAGCCGTAGGAGATCGGCGTGCCGGCGCGCACGTCCTTCACGTGGGTGACCCGGGTGGTCCAGCGGAGCACGGGGCGCAGGTCGATCCGATCCCGGAAGTCGTCGGAGGGGTGGGCGCCGTAGAGGAGGATCCCCGGCCGGACGAGGGTGCCGCGGGCATCCGGCCGGGAGAGGAGCCCGGCGCTGTTGGCGACGTGAAGCCAGCGAGGTTCGCCCGCGCGATCGCGCACCAGGGACACCGCGTCCCGCCACGCCCGGATCTGGCGATCGGTGAGGGGATGCCCGTCCAAGTCGGCGGTGGCCAGGTGGGTCGCGACGCCCTCGAGCTTCACGCCCAGCCGAACGGCGGCGTCCAGGAAGTCGGAGAGATCCTCGGGGCGGATTCCCACGCGGCCCATGCCGGTGTCGACCTTCAGGTGGGCGACGGCGGGGATGCCCAGCGCCCGCGACGCGGCGGCCAGCCCCTCCAGGTGGTCCTGGCGGAAGACCAGCGGGGTGAGCGCCTCCGCCAGCAGCAGGTCGAACCTTCCGGCGAAGGCGCCGTCCACCACGAGGATCGGGGTGCGGATGCCGGCGGCGCGCAGCTCCAGCCCCTCTTCGACGAGCCCCACCCCGAGGAAGGTGACGCCCTCGTCGGCGAGCACCCGCGCGCAGGCCAGCGCGCCGTGGCCGTAGGCGTCCGCCTTCACCACCGCGAGGATCCCCGCCCCGCCCGCCAGCGCGCGCACCTGGCGGAAGTTGTGGGCGAGCGCCCCCCGGTCGATGGTCACGACCGTCGGACGCAGCGGGCTCCCATCCCAGGCGGGTCTCGGCGAAGCGGCGGCCTCGGACTGTCGCGACATCGTCTTCCTTCCGGTTTCGGAGAGGTGGCGTACCGCCCCCCGGGGCGGCCCGTCAAGGAGCCGCCGGGCCGGCGAGCGGCCATCCCTTCCGCCGCTTGTGGACCACCGGCGCCCCGAGGCGATGGCGCGCGGATCGCCGAGACGCACGTTGCCGTCGCGGGACCGATCCCTTATCGTGCGCGCCCTTCTCGAGACGGAGTGATCGGTGAGTGAACACAGGGTCGGAGGCGACGTCGACGCGTACTGCACCAAATGCAGGATGATGCTCGGCCACACGATCGTCGCCATGGTCGGCGATCGGATCGCGCGGGTGCGCTGCAACACCTGCATGGGCGACCACGCGTTCCGGGCGAACCCGCCCGGCACCAAGAAGGAGAGGAGCCGAGGCGAAGGGGCCCGGGCGCCGGCGCGGGCGAGGGTGGAGACCCTGCCGTTCGAGGCGATCTTCGAGGGGCGCGACGCCGCCGCCGCCCGCCGCTACTCGCCGAGGGAGCGATACGTCGAGGGCGACGTCCTCGAACATCCGACCTTCGGACTGGGCCTCGTCACCGCCGTCCGCGAGGACAAGATCGACGCGACGTTCAAACCAGGGGTGAAGACGCTGATCCACGGGCTGGCGGGGCCCGCGTCCTTCGAGAAGCCGCCGCGGGCCGGGACGTCCGCGCCGCCCCCCGCCGACAAGCCGCCCGCCGGCGAGGCGCCGGGCCTCCACGCCGTGCGCTCCGACCCGCCCACCGAGCTCCCCGGCGGCGACGACTGATCGGCGCCGCGGGTCCCGGGCCTACCGACGAGCCCGAGCGCCCTTCGGCGCGAGGACCTCCTCGTAGAGCCGGTCGAACCCCCGGGACATCACCTCGATCCCCAGGTTGCGCTCGGCGAAGCGGCGGGCCTCCCGGCCGAGGGAGCGGGCGAGCTCCGGATCGGAGAGGATGCGAGCCACGGCGTCCGCGATCCGCTCGGGCGATCGCGCGGGCACGAGCATGCCGCGGGATCGACCGTCGACGAGCTCGGGGGTCCCGCCCACCGCGGTCGCGACGATCGGAAGCCGCGCGGCCATCCCCTCGATCACCGAGTTGGAGAGGCCCTCGGCGCGGCTCGACGACACCAGCACGTGGCTGCGGGCGAGGATCGCGGGGACGTCCGCCCGATGCCCCAACAGGTGGACCCGATCCGCGACGCCGAGCCGCCTCGCGCAGTCCTCGATCACCTTCCTCTTCTCGCCCTCGCCCACGAGGAGGAGGTGGAGCGACGGGAACGCCGAGGCGAGGCTCGCCAGGGCGCGCACCGTGTCCTCCTGCCCCTTGATCGGGTGGAGGTTGGCGATGGTGGTGATCACCTTCGCGCCCGGGGGGATGGGCAGCGGCTCGTCCAGGGGCCGATCGGCGCAGGCGTCGAAGCGGGCGAGATCGATCCCGTTGTTGACCAGCGCGACCTTCGCCGGATCGATGCGCTCCTCCTCCACGAGCTGGCGGGTGATCGCCATCGCGTTCACCTGCACCCGGTCGGCCGCCCGGGTGGCGAGGGCGAGGACGAGCCGACGGGCGGAGCCGTGCCAGTGGGCGAGGTCGAGCCGGCTCACGATCACCTTCGCGCCGGCGATCCGCGCCGCCGGAACGGCGAGGAGGTTGGTGTAGAAGTCCTGCGCGTGGACGAGCTTCACGTCGCGGCTGCGCATCCACGCGGCGAGGCGGGCCACGATCCACGCCGTGGTGGGGTGGGCGAACGACGGCCCCAGCGGGAACGCCACTGGCTCGATCCCCTCGGCCCGCAGCGCCTCGACGTGGCGGCCCGAAACCTGGAGCGCCGCCACCAGCGGCCGGAAGCGGTCGCGGTCGGTGGTGCGGACCCGCTCGACGAACTGCCCCTCGGCGCCGCCGACCCCCAGGATGTTCACGAGGTGGAGGACGTTCGTCGGCTTCATCCCAGGACCTCCGGGCGCAGGTCGATCGGTCGCCCGCGGGCCTCGCGGTCCCAACGCTCGATTCGCTGGGCGGCGGTCGCCATCCCCAGGAGCAGGAAGAGAAAGAAGCTCAGGGTGAAACCCGCGAACATCTGGCAGACGAGGTAGCCGCCTCCCGCCGCCAGGATCCCCCGGGATTCGATCCGCACCGAGGAGTGGGTGTCGGAGGCGATCCACGCCCCGCGCAGGCAGGCGAAGAGCAGCGCGAGGAACGCGGCGAGGGTAGGGATCCCCAGCTCCGCCGCCACCTCCAGGAAGAGGTTGTGCGCCACGTAGGGGTGCGGCCCGGCGTCGTCCGGGGCGTAGCTCGCCCACGCCGACGTGAACGCCGCCGCGCCGACGCCCGTGAGGGGCCGCCGCTCCAGGATGTTGCCGGCGGTGCGCCAGGCGTCGATGCGGCCCTGGGCCGAGACGTCCTCCTCGTACGACGCGATCGACTCCGTTCGCTCCCAGAATCGGGAGGGTGCCAGGGCGAGGAGGAGGACCACCACCGTGCCCGCCACCGCGAACGATCGGGCCCGGTTCCCCCGCCCCGCCAGCACGAAGGCGACGAGGGCCACGCCCAGACCCAGCGCCGCCCCGCGGCTGTAGGTGACGATCACCGCCCACACCTGCAGGCCGAAGAGCGCGAGCGCCACGCCCCGGGCGAGGGGGCTTCGCAGCCGACTGCGCAGCGAGAGCAGCAGCATCGACGAGATCACCACCGCCATCGCCAGGCGGTTGGGATCGTAGAAGGTTCCGAGCCACCTCGCCCGGTATCCCTCGAGCAGATCGACGCCGTTCAGCGAGTTGTACACCGCGTAATAGGACGGGACGCAGCCGGCGAGGGCGATCGCCCACGCCACCTTGCGCAGGCGGGCGGGCGAGTCGAGGAGGCTCGCCGCCGACACGTAGACGAGCCCCATCTTCAGCGCCTCACCGCCCGCCCAGCGGCTCGACGCCGGATCCACGCTCCAGAGCTGGGAGAGCGCCGCCGCGGCGACGAAGATCGCGAGGCCCGCGGCGCGCCAGCCGCCGGCGGTGGGAGCGGCGCCGCCGAGGAACCAGCGCAGCGCCAGCCCTCCGGCCATCAGCCCGGCGGTGAGGACGCCGACGCGAAGCTCCCCCAGCGCGGGGAAGAGGTGCTGGGGGAGCGCCCAGATGGTGATCGCGAAGACGCCCACCCCCAGGGCGCCCGCCTTCGCGGCGAAGGAGGTGGAGCGGTTCGCGAACGGCGCGAGGGTCTGCCCCGCGATCCAGGTCTTCGGCGTCGTCCCTTCGGTTCCCGGCATGCTCCGCGGCGCTCGCGCGCCCCCCTCCCGAATCCGGCGCGCGCGAACGCCTTCCCCGGCTCCCGCGTCACCCGGAGGCCGGCACTCCTCTCCCTTGCGCCTGCCGTGCCGCACCGCCCTGCCCTGGCCCGTCGTCGGCGCCGGCGCGGAAACCCCTCGAAAAACGTCCGGGCGATCGCTCCGCCGCTGGCGGACGCGGGCCCGCGCCCGGCGCCGAGATCCGCCCGAAGTGGGAACTCGGCTGCCTGCCCTGGGCGCACGGCTTCCCACCGCGTAGGGGCCGTTCCCCGCGGTTTTTCCACGCCGAAGCAGGCGGCCGCCGGGCAGGCGTCGGCTCGGAGCACGTGGGCCCGGGGGGGAAGAGGCAACTCCCCGATGGGGTTGGAGCGCCCGAAGCACGGACTGCAAGCGCCGGGCGCCTCCCCTTGGGGTGTTCCGCGCAGGAGGCTCCCCCTTGTTCAGACCCACCCTCGCGGCAGCCACCGGGATCGTCCTGGCGGCGAGCGCCGCCTCCGCCGCCACCGGCTCCCCCGCGGTGACGGCGACCCACACCCTCGTCAAGCTCCAGCCGACGGACGCCCCGCCGGCGGAGACCACCGCCCGCATCGGCGCCGCGGCCAACGAGATGGAGGGCTTCCAGGCCGTCGTCTCCGGCGGCGCCTCCGGCGTCTCCGGCGTGTCGGCGACCGTCACCGACCTCGTCGGGCCTACGACCATCCCCGCGTCGCAGGTGGTGCTCTACCGGCAGGGCTACATGGACATCCGCGAGCCCTCCGACGCCAACGGCATGCGCGGCCTCGTGCCCGACGCCCTCATCCCCGACGTCGATCCCTTCGTGGGCGAGAAGCGCAACGCCTTCCCCTTCGACGTCCCCGCTGGGCAGATCCGCGCCCTCTGGGTCGACGTCCACGTCCCGCCGGGGACCCCAGCGGGCACCTACCGGGGATCCCTCGAGGTGACGGGCTCGGGCCTGAACGCCTCGCTGCCCATCGAGCTCGAGGTCTTCGGCTTCGAGCTCCCCTCGACGCCCAGCTACGCCACCGCCTTCGGCCTGGCCTGGAACGGCACCTGCCAGGGCCACTTCGGCGAGCCGTGGTGCAATGGCGACGACGAGACGTTCGATCGGCTGCGGCAGCTCTACGGGATCGCCGGCCTCGACAACCGCATCTCGTTCTCGGCGGTGGTCGGCGCCCCGGTGCCGGGGAGTGGCGGCAACCTCGACTTCTCGCGGTACGACCGCACCTACGGACCCTTGCTCGACGGCAGCGCCGACACCCGCCTCTCCGGTGCGGCGCTGCGCGCGGTCGAGGTGTGGCAGCGCAACCCCGACGCCGCCGACTACGCGGCGTGGGCGCGCCACTTCAAGGACAAGGGCTGGTTCGACAAGCTCTTCGACTACACCTGCGACGAGCCGCCCCTCACCTGCCAGTGGAGCGACATCGGCCCCAGGCAGGCGAAGGTCCACGCCGGCGATCCGGCGCTGAAGAGCCTGGTCACCACCACCATCGCCCACCTCGAGAACCACGGCCTCTACGAGTCCACCGACATCATCGTGCCCGTGGTGAACTTCGTGGAGGGCAAGAACGGCGACTACGCCGGCGATCAGTCGGCCCGGTACCGGCAGGCCGCGAAGGAGGGCAAGACCGTCTGGATCTACTCCTCGTGCATGAGCCACGGCTGCGGCAACACCGTGAGCGGCGAGTACGGAGGCGATCCGGATCTCGCCGGCTGGCCCAGCCTCGTCATCGACCACTCGGCGCTGCGCAACCGGGCCATGCCCTGGGTCGCCTACCGCTACGGCTTCACCGGCGAGCTCTACTGGGACTCGGCCTACACTTTCGTCACCAAGCGCGATCCCTGGGTCGATCAGTACGACTTCACCGGGAACGGCGACGGCACCCTGCTCTACCCCGGTCGGCCGGACAAGATCGGCGGGCAGACCCACATCCCGGTCGAGTCCATCCGCCTCAAGGAGGTCCGCGACGGCGTGGAGGACTACGAGTACCTCGTCATCCTCGACGCCTTCGATCGCCCTGCGGCGGACGCCGCGGCGAGGAAGCTCTTCCCCCACGCGTGGAGCGCGGATGACATCACCCCGGAGCAGATCCTCTCCACCCGCCGCGAGATCGCATCGCAGATCTCGCAGAAGCTCGCGCAGTCCGGCGGCAACGTCCCCCCTTCCGAGCTTCGCCCCGAGGGAGGCGGCATCTCCACCGGCTCCGGCGGCGGAGGCGGCGAGGCGGGCGGTTGCAGCGCCGCGGGCGGCGCCTCCGGCGGCCTCGCCCTCCTCGCGGCCGCGCCCTTCCTGGCGCGGCGCCGCCGGCACGACTGACCGAGGTCGACCTGCGCAGAGCGTACGAGGGTGCCGGACCAAGAGGGTCGGCGCCCTCGTCGTTTCGAGCGCCCTGCCCTTCGCGAACAGGGCATTCCTCCAGGCCAATCGGCCGACGATGTGACCACAATCCTGCCGCCAGGAACCGGAGCTCCACGCCGCTTACTCGAGCTCCTCGATGGCGACGACGCGGACGTCGCCCTGGATCCCGGCCTCCTTCAGGCCCTTGCGGATCGCCTTCTGGTCGCCGACCAGGACGATGGCGAACGGCTGGGCGAAGAACCAATCCTTCGCCACGCGGTCGACCTGCGGGCGTTCGGGCGCGAGGAGGTTGTGGCGGTAGGTCTCCACCCAGTCGTCGGGGAGCCCGTAGAGCCGCGCCTCCGCCAGCGCCGACGCGATCTGATCGTTGGTCTCGAGGCGCAGCGGGTAGAGGCCGGCGAGGTAGCTCTTGGAGCGGGCGATCTCCTCGTTCGAGAAGCCCTCCTCCCGGGCCCGCTCCGCCTCGGTGATCGCCACCCGGAGCAGCTCGCCGATGGTCTCGTTCCGCGTGAAGGACTTGAAGGTGTAGAAGCCCGCCCCCCGAAGCTGCAACAGGCGGGTCCCCACCGAGTAGGAGAGGCCGCGGTCGACCCGGATCTCATCCACCAGCCGGCTGGTGAACCCGCCGCCGAACGCGCCATTGGCCACCACCGCCGGGAAGTAGTCCGGATCGGTCCTGCGCGTGAAGGCGGCGCCCACGAAGCGCACCTGGGCCTGGGTGGCCCCTGCCTTGTGCACGATCAGGATCCGGTTGCGGCGGGGGGCCCATGCCTGCGGGATCTCGGGTGCCGGCGCCGCCTTGGTCTTCCACCCGCCGAAGTGCTTCTTCGCCAGGCGGAGCACGGCCTGCGGCTCCACGTCCCCCACCACGAAGAGGGTGGCCTTCGAAGGCGCATAGCGGGACGCGTGGAACTCGCGTACCTGGGCGAGCTGGAAGGTGGAGACCGACCTGCGGGTGCCGCCCGCCGGGTTCGCATACGGATGCTCCTCCGGCAGGAGCGCGCCGAGCATGGCGCGATCGGCCACGGTGCCGGGATCGTCGAGCGCCTGGGCGAGGAAGGCGATCACCCGCTTCTTGTGGGTGCGGAACTCCCCTTCCGGGAACGACGGATGCAGCGCCACGTCGGCCACCAGGTCGATGGCCAGCGGCAGGTGCTCGCTGGTGACGCCCGCGGAGATGGCGGTGGCGTCGGGCCCCGCGCCGGTGTCGAGCCGGCCGCCCACGAATTCGATGGCCCCGTCGATCTCTTCGGCGGTGCGGCCGAGGGTACCGCGGCGGAGGAGGCCCGCCGTGAACGAGGCCAGCCCCGCCTTCCCCGGCGGGTCCTCGGCGGAGCCCGTCTCGATGAGGAGCTCGATGCTCACCAGCGGCAGCTCGTGCCGGGGCGCGATCACGACCCGCATCGCGTTGTCCAGAACGTGGGTCTCGTGGGCGGGAAGCCGCACCGGGGCGAAGTCGGCGGCGGCGATCTGGGGGAGCAGGTTCATGGTGAGCGCCAGGATCGACGCGGCGGCGAAGGCGCCGCAACGTCTTCGGGTGGAGTGCGAGGCCCCTCTCCTCGGGGGACCCCTGCGGAGGGAAGCGAGAGGCCTCTCGTGCAAGGCGTGGACCCCTCCTCCCTCACTTCTTCTTGGGCTTCTCGGGCGACGCGGCGGTGGGGATCAGGGTGGCCACCGAGCGGTTCCTCGGCACGAAGTACGCCGCCGCCACCCGCTTCGCGTCGGCGCTCGTCACCCGCTCCCAGCGCTCCAGGGTCCGCGTGGTCTCGCGCCAGTCGCCCAAGAGGAGCTCGTAGTGGCCGATGGCGTGGGCGCGGCCGTTGTGGGTGGAGATCTCCTCGAGGAAGTGCGCCCGCAGGCCGTTCTTGGCCTTCCGCAGCTCGCGGTCGGGGATCCCCTCCTTCGCGATGCGGCCCAGCTCCTCGTAGATCACGGCCTCCACCCGCAGCGGATCCCCGCCGGGGGGCAGCTCGGCGAAGATCACGAAGGACGACGGGTCGATCCGCCAGCCGAAGTCCACCGAGACGTGGGTGGCCAGCTCCTCCTCGTAGACCAGGCGCTTCACCAGCCGCGATGACTCGCCCACCGCCAGCACCCCCTGCACCACGTCGAGGACGAAGGTGTCGGGATCCCGCGCGGCGGTCACCTTGAAGCCGACCATCACCGAGGGCGCCTGGCTCGGATACTCCACGAAGACCCGCCGCTCCCCGTTCGGCTCGGGCTCCGAGTTCACCACCTCCGGCACCGGCGGCCCCGCCGGGATGTCGCCGTAGTGGCGCTCGATCATCTCGAGGGTCGCCTTCGGATCCAGATCGCCCACCGCCACGATCGTGGCGTTGTTCGGGGCGTAGTAGGTGCGGAAGAAGGCGAGCGCGTCCTCGCGGCGGATCGCGTCGAGATCGCCCATCCAGCCGATCACCGGCCAACGGTAGGGATGCGCCTTCCAGATGGCGGCGGAGAGCGCCTCGTCGAGCATGCCGGGGACGTCGTTGTCCACCCGGAAGCGGCGCTCCTCCTTCACCACCTCGCGCTCGCTCGCCAGGGTCTGGGGCGTGATCGCCAGGGCCCGCATCCGGTCCGACTCGAGGTCGATCACCGTCTCCAGGGCGTTCGAGGCGAAGTCCTCGTAGTACGCCGTCACGTCGTTCGACGTGTACGCGTTCGAGGTCCCCCCCGCGCTCTCCAGCACGCGATCGAACTCCTTCGGCCCGTACTTGGCGGCGCCGTTGAACATCATGTGCTCGAAGAGGTGCGCGATCCCGGTGATCCCCGGCCGCTCGTTGCGCGAGCCCGCCCGGAAGAAGGTGTAGTAGCTCACCGTCGGCACCGACCGGCTCTCGACGAGGCGCACCTTCAGCCCGTTGGCGAGCTCGTGCTCCACCACGGCGAAGACGCTGGGGTCGAGGTCGCGCCTGGGGGGTGCCTTCGGCGCGCGGCCCTTCGGCGCGGCGGTCTTCGATGCGGCAGACGACTTCGGCGGCACGGATGCTCCTTGGGCGAAGGCGCCCACCGGGACCAGCACCGCGAGCACCAGCGCGAGGGCGAGCGTCACGGCTCCTCCCGGAAAAGGCATGGGAAGGTAGGCAGGCGCCGGGATGCCGTCAAGCCGCTCCCGGCCCCTGCACCACGGGCCCTACGGGCGCTGCGCCCGACGACCGGCGCCACCTTCAGATCCGCTCGATGCGGGCCGCCTTCAGGCAGTGATCGAGCCAGAGGTTGGCGAGCTTCTCCTGCACCGTGTTGGTGCGCAGCCGCGACGCCAGGAACGGGAAGTCCACCTCGTCCAGCGGCTGGTCCTGGTTCATGCAGGAGAAGACGATCCGCTCCTTGCCGTCGGGGCCCACCTGCCGCTGCAGGCACTGGGCGCAGATCTCCTTCATCATGCACTGCATGGGCGAGTTGATGGAGCCGATGGCCCGGTGGCTCTCCTTGAGGTACGGCGCCAACCCCTCCTTCCGGAGCGCCTTCACCGCCGCCATCATCCGGTCGGAGCCGATGGCGATGATCCGGTCCACGTCCTTCATCGGCACGAGCTGCTCGCCCAGCTCCCCTCTCGCGTAGGCCATCATCGCCTGGCAGATGTTGCCGACGAAGGCGCGATCCTGCGGCCGGCGCGGGGCGATGGCGGGATCGCGATCGGTGGCCCAGATCACCTGGTCGGTGGCCGCCTCGATCTCGTCCCGCTTGAACACGTCCTCGGGGTTCCGGTACCCGGCGAAGTAGAGCACCCGGTTGCCGTTCTCCCGCAACGCCTTGGCGATGGAGAAGAGCACGGCGTTGCCGAGGCCGCCGCCGGCGAGGAGCACGCTCTCGCCCGTGGGGATCTCGGTGGGCGTGCCGGTGGGGCCCATGCACACCACCTCCTCGCCCGGGCGCAGCGCCGCCACCATTCGGGACGAGCTCCCCATCTCCAGCACGATCAGCGACAGGAGGCCCTGCTCCTTGTCGACCCACGCGCCGGTGAGGGCGAGGCCCTCGGTGAGGAGGCGGGTGCCGAGCACCACGGGTGCCCGGCTCTCGAAGGCCTGCAGCCGATAGAACTGGCCGGGCTCGAAGTGGCGCGCCGCCAGCGGGGCCCGCACCACCACCTCGACGATGGTCGGCGTGAGCCGGTTCACCTCGACCACCCGGGCGCGGAGCGCGTCGTCGATGCGGTCCCGGAAGGCGCGCCAGGCGTGGTCGCGCAGGGGCTGCTCGTCGGGCCGAAGCGCCGCGATCTCGCGGGCGAAGAGGTCCACCACGAAGCGGTGGCCGTCCTTGGCGGAGGCCATTGCCTTCACCACCGAGCCCGCGTACTGGGGGTGGTTGTCGCCATAGAAGGACACGCAGCGGGTGCCGTCCGGCGAAAGGTAGGAGGTGAAGAAGCCCGCGTCCTGGGTGAGATCGCGGTGGGGCTCGGCGGGTGTGAGCTCGATGGTGCCGTCCTCCCGGCGCACGGCGGTATGCCCCTGGAAGTACTGGTTCCACCGATCGAGCTGGAAGGAGCCCTGGTACTCGCGCTCGTAGGTGACGTTGGGGGCGGTGCCGGCCGCCACGCAGACGGTGCGCGCCGGCAGCTCGACGATCTCGCCGGTGCCCTGCCACCTTCCGTCCACCTGCCGCTGCCGCTCGAAGCGGACCGCCTTCACCGCGCCGTTGCCGTCGTCCACCGCCTCGCGGGAATCCATGCACTCCACGAAGCGGATCCCCTCCTCGAGGCCCTTCTCCACCTCCTCGTGGTTGAGGCGGTATGCCGGGGAGTCCTGGAGACGCTTGCGGTACACGAGGCTGACGCCGCCCCACGACTGCACCAGCCCGACCAAGTCGGGCGCCTCGCCCGCTGCGGCGGCGCGGGCGCGCTCGGCGCGCACGGCACGGCCGTGCTCGAGGAACTCGGCGAGGATCTCCCGCTCCTCGGCGTCGAAGCCGGCGAGCATGGCGGGGCCCAGCTCCTCCCCCAGCTCCTCATACCGGTGGAGGATCTTCTCCACCTGGATCGGGTAGTAGGCCGCGAGCTCGGTGGCGGTGTCCACGCCGGTGAGGCCGCCGCCGATCACGATCGCGGGCAGCCGCACCTGGAGCGACGCGAGCGAGTCCCGCTTGAAGGCGCCGGTGAGCTGCAGCGCCATCAGGAAGTCGGACGCCTGGCGGATGCCGCGCAGCAGGCCGTTCTTCATCCGCACCAGGGTGGGCCGCCCCGCCCCGGCGGCGATCGCCACGTGGTCGAAGCCCTGGGCCCACGCGTCGTCCAGGGTGAGGGTGCCGCCGAAGCGCACGCCGCCGTAAGCCGCGAAGCGCTCCCGCCGGGCGAGGTTCACGTAGAGCGCGGTGAGGAAGTTCTTGTCCCAGCGGACGGTGATCCCGTACTCCGACACGCCGCCGAAGCCGTTGACGATGCGCTGGTCCAGCTCCTCGCAGAGCGTGGAGAAGTCGCGGACGGGCTCGCGCAGGAAGCGTTCGGGGAGCGGCTCCAGCTTGAGGCCGTCCACCGCCACCACGCCGAAGCCCTCGTTGATGAGGTGGTGCGCCAGGGTGTAGCCCGCCGGGCCCAGCCCCACCACCAGCACCTTCTTCCCGTTGAACGGCAGCTCGTAGGGCCGCCGCACGTTCACCGGGTTCCACCGGGTGAGCAGGGACCAGATCTCGAAGCCCCACGGCATCGAGAGCACCTGGCGCAGGTTGGAGGTCTCCACCAGCGGCGTGTTCACCGGATCCTGCGTCTGGAAGACGCAGGCCTTCATGCAGTCGTTGCAGATCCGGTGTCCCGTGCCCGGCGACATCGGGTTGTTGATCGAGATCATCGCCAGCGCCGCGATGGCGTCGCCGCGGTTCGCGAGGTCGTGCTGCTCGGAGATGTGCTCGTCCAGGGGGCAGCCGTGCAGGTCGATGCCGAGGGGGTTCTTCTTGAAGCCGCCGCTCTTGTCGGGGAGCCCCTTGGAGCAGGAGTCCTTCGAGCGCTCGTGGCAGATCAGGCAGTAGTCCGCCTCGGCGCGGACCTGCCGCGCGGTGGCCCCGGCGTCGGTGAGGGCGAAGCCGTCCCGCCGGCGCAGGTGCGGGGAGGCCATGGCCTCCGGCATCTCCGGCTGCGGATGGCCGAGCTGGACCAGATCCTCGTACACGGTCTTCTTCGGGATCCGGTAGGTCGACCAGCCGCGGATCGCCTCCCGACCCTCCGGGTGGAGCGAGCGCGCGTAGCACCAGCGATCGAGGAGCGTGAGCGCGTTGCGCACCACCTGGCCGTCGCCCTCCACGCCCTCGGCGTCGGCGCCGCCGTCGAGGAGCGACGAGAGCGCGTCGTTCGCCCGGGCGGCGGCCCGGATCGCGCGGCTCCTCGCGGCGTACGCCGGCGGGATCTGCTCCGCCGCCGGGGCGGGCCGGCGGTCGCAGAGCTTCTGCGCGTCCATGAGCTCGCAGACCGCGACGGCGAGGGCCCGCTCGGGGTCGGCCGCCTCGAGCGCGCCGGGGGCGATCGCGGCGAGGAGCGCCCGGGCGGCCTGGTCGAGCGCGGGGTACTCCTCGGCGCCGGGCCGATCGGGCGCGCCGCGGCGGAACACCCGCCGGGTCATGAACTCGCCCTTGAACCGGAAGACCGGGCCCTCGGCCCCCGCTGCCTCGCGGGAGGCGAGGCGCTCGGCCTCCACCCCGAAGAGCCTGGCCACGAAGGCGGAGAGGTGCTCCGCCACCGCCATCTCGATCTCGGAGGCCGCGGGGCCCGGGTCGAGGGGCTGCAGGCGGTGGGCCTCGAAGCGAGCGGCGAGCTCGGGGTCGGCCGCCTGAAGCGCCTCCAGGAAGGCGGCGTGCAGGCGCGCGAGGCCGGAAGGGGAATGGAGATCGGCGTAGGAGAAACCCGGGATGCCCAGCGTCGGGCTCCCGGCGTCGTCACGGCGTGCGACCGGGGCAGTCATCGAGTCTCGTCAATCGCGAGGGCGAATGGACGGGCGACCCCTCGCGCGCTGAAAAAATCGGGGCGAACAAGGACCCGATGTTCCCGTGAAACGGGCCGCGTATATAACGGCCCGCGCCGCCGAATCAACCCGGGATCGCCCCTTCGATCCGACCCGGTGGACGCCGGGCGAACGGAGGGAGGGCTGCGCCGCCCGAGGGGGCGCGCGGCGCAGCCGCCGGCGATCCCGCCGCGGCCGGGGCCGCCGTCACCGAAGGGCTGCACATGGCGCGGCCGCCGGGAACATCGTCACCGAGGGGCCGCGCCCTACGCGGCCTCGACGCATCCGGGTCAGTTCCCCGCCGGGCGGAAGACGAAGGGATAGGTGATCGTCGCGATGCCCCCGCCCTTCGGCGGCGGGAACTGCCACCCGCGCACCCGGGAGACGATGCAGCGCTCCACCTTCGCGTTGTTCATGGTGGTGGAGGCGAGCTGGGCGTTCGACACGGTGCCGTTGCCGGTGATGATCCACTTCACCTGGATCCGGCCGCCGAGCTTCGGGTTGCGGATCAGCTCGTTCTCGAAGCAGTAGCGGAGCTGGGAGTGGTGCTGCTGCACCACCCGGCGGACGAGCTCGCGGTCGTAGCCGACCACCACCACCGAGCTGGTGTCGATGGTCACCTCGGAGCTGGCCTTCTTGCCCAGGCCGGCGCCCGCGCCCTTGCCGTAGTCGCCGATGCCGCCGCCCCGCCCCTTGGTGCCGATGGCGCCGACGCCGACCGTCTGTCCCTCGCCTCCGCCGCCGACGCCCGTGCCCCGCAGGCCCAGGCCGCCGAAGCCGTGGGCGTCGCCGACGCTCGCGCCGGTGATCCCGCCGATGGCGCCCTTGAGATCGCCCCCTAGGCCGCCTTTGCCGAAGATGGTGGAGAGGCCGCTGTTGGACCCGGAGCCCAGCATGGCGAGCAGGCCCTGGTTCTTCACGATCTCCTTGTCGTCGGGCTGGATCGCCCGGGGCGCCGAGCGGGTGTTCCGCACCGGCGCGTCCCGCCGACCCGCCTTCCCCTCCTGGCCCGGCGCCTGGACGGTGGCCTCCTTGCCCGGCGCCTTGAGGTCGATCTTGTCGAGGAACGGGTTCTTCCGCTGCTCGGGCGGGGTGAGGAGGAGGCGGGTGAACCGGGCCTGGTTGGTGAAGAGGTCGTCGGCGGTGACGTCCACCTCCCTGCCCTGGTTCCCGAAGGTGATGATGCTCCCCATGAAGAACGCGAACACGATGAGGAGCAGGTTGATGAAGGTGTAGTCGATGCGCTGGGCCAGGGGGACGAAGACCTTCCGCGCCTTGGGCCGGTAGCAGAGCTCGGCGCGGATGTTCCCGAGGTCGAGCCACGCCGCCGCGTCCGGCGGGAGCTCGACCTCGGCGATCGCCTCGCCCACCGTGCGGGCCCGCCTCGCCCTGGCGATGTCGATGAGCCGCTCCGCCTTGCCCCCGCGGATGAGCTCGCCCTCCATGGACGGGCCGAAGCGGAGGTGCCAGGCGCCTTCCACCTTCTCCACCAGCGGAAAGGGATCCGCCGGGAGGTTCGCCGCCTGGAGATCGAAGGTGGCGCCCTTCTCGGCGCCCACGGTGATCCTCTCCTCTTCTTCGAAGCTGGCGGCGCCGAGCTGTTGATCGCCCCAGAAGAAGCGCACCTCCAGCGCCAGGGAGCGGTGCGAGCGATCCGCAGGCCAGGGCACGGGGCGGTTCGCGGCTGCCGCCGGGCCGACGCCCAGGGGAAGGTCGCTGCGCGGCGCCTCGGCGCCGGCAGCCTGCTGCGCGGACGAAGGATCGGCGTCCACCGACGCCGCGTCGGGCGGGGACGAAGCGCCCGCCTCGCCCTGCGCGACCGCGGCCTGCTGCGGCGCGGATGCGGCGCCCTCCGCCGCCGTCCCGCCGCCTGCGGCCCGGTCGGGCGAGGTCGTGGCCTGCTGGGCCGCGGATGCGGCGCCAGCCGGCGTGGCCGCCGGGGCGGCCGATGCCGCCGCTTGCTGCGCCGCGGGTGCGACGCCCTCCGTCGCAACCCCCGCCGCCGGGGCGGCGGACGCCTGGACGGTCGCGCCCGCTTCCTGGGCGGCGGCCGCCGAAGCAGCGGACGCTCCGGCCTTCGCGGCCTCGGCGGGGAGCGGATGATCCGAGGCGGGGCCGACCAGGACCTCCACCCTCGTGTCGCCCATCACCACCGAATCGCCCGAGGAGAGCGACACCCGGCTGATGCGCCTCCCGTTCACCCAGGTCCCCTCGACGGAGCCCATGTCGGTGACGGAGATCCCGTCCTCGGCCACCTGGATCACCGCGTGGATCCGCGAGACCCGGGGATCGTCGATGGGCAGGTGCGCCGTCGCCATCCTGCCGATCTTGACGAGGTCGCGGGTGAACTCCCTCGTCTCCACGACGACGCCGTCTCGATACACGCGCAGGGTGAGCGGAATGGCCATTTCTTCCTCGGGTCTCGTTACAGCTCGCCTACCGACTCGAGCACCTGATCGCGAAACGACTCGCGCACCCGCACCAGGTTCGAGTGCGTCACCCGGCGCTTGGCGTCGACCAGCTCGCCGTCAGGCCTGGTGAGGTCGCCCTCGATGGTGTCCTCATCGAAGTCGAGGACGGTGTTCTTCTCGTACTCGATGATCTCCTCCGCCCCCGCCGCGGTGGAGGTGGCCAGGAGGAGCGCGGTGAGGGTGGTGGCGACGAGTCTCATGGGCCTCTCTTCGTTTTAGACTATTTTCAGAGCCTGTCGAGATCCCTGCCCCTGGACGTTAGAAATCGTCGATCGGCTCGTCCGGATCGAAGGTCCCGCCGGGAGCCGGCGCCACGGGGGGCGCCGCCTTCGCGGGGGCGGGAACGGCGGCGGGTGGCGCCCGCTCCTCGTCCGGGTCGGCGTCGTCCCGGGACGCGGCCTCGGCGGCCTTGGCGCGCTCCGCAGCGGCGGCGGCCTCCTCCACCTCCCGCTTCGCCGCCGCCTCGGCCTCCGCCTTCGCGGCCTCCTCCGCCAGGCGGGCCTCCTCGCGCAGGTGCACGAGCTGCTCGGCCTCCCGAAGGAGCGCGAAGACGGGGTGGCTCCCCGGGAGGTTGATGGCGCTCCCGGAGAGGAAGCGGCGGTACCAGGGGATCGCCTCCTCGGGCTGATCCTTGCCCCGGTGGTAGACGTAGGCGATGGAGAACGCGGGCCTCGCGTCGTGCTCGTCGAGCGCCTGCGCCTTCTCGAAGGCCGCGAGGGCCTCGTCGATCTGCCCGAGCCCGTGGAGGGCGGTGCCGAGGTTGAGGTGGGCCGCGGCGCTATGGGGCTCGGCCCGGACGAGCTGGCCGTAGAGCTTCGCCGCCTGCTCGTAGTCGTGGCGATGGAGCGCGTCGCTCGCCACCTCGGCGAGGGCCGGCACGTAGCCGGCGTCCACCTCGAGGGACTTGCGAAAGAGCGCGGCGGCGCCGGCGGCGTCGCCCTTCTTGCGAAGGACCTGCCCGAGGAGGAAGGGGATCTCCGGATCCCGCTCGTCGATCCGCTGGGCCCGCAGCGCCACCAGCCTGGCCACCTCCCAGTCGCCTCGGGCCTCGTGCACCCGGAGCATCACCTTCAGCGCGGCGATGTTCTTGGGATCCCGCAGCAACGCGTCGCGGGAGTGCTCCAGGGCCCGCTCCCTGTCGCCGCCCGTCAGGAAGAGCCCGGCGAGGCGCGCCCTGGCGCCGGCGTGCTCCGGCGACACCCGCAGGATCGCCTTGTACTGCTCGCCGGCGCCCACCTCGTCGCCGGCGGCCTCCAGGAGCAGGCCGAGATTCTCGTACGCCACGAAGAGCGTGGGCTTGGCCGCGATCGCCCGGCGGTAGGCGTTCATCGCCCGCTCCGGGTTGCCGCGGCGCTCCTCGATCACGCCCAGGTCGAACCACGCCTCGGCGAGGTGATCGTCCTCCTCCAGCGCCGACTCGAACTTGCCGGCGAGGAAGTCCCAATCGACCACGCCGAGCTCGACGCCCTCCTCGTAGGCCCGGACGGCGTCCTCGAAGCGGCGCTTGGCGATCGGCGAGCTCTCCCTCGGCCCCGTCGTCCCCGGCCCGGCCGCGGTCGTCGCCTGGCAGCCCGCCAGCATCGCGACGGCGAGGATCGACGCAGCGAGGGCCATGCCCCTCTCGTCAAAGCAGATCTTCATCTTCTTCCTCGACCGATCGGGTCAGCGTCTCGCGTCCGGGTGCGTCTTTCCCGCGGGGCGCGGACGGAGGCGCGCGCCTCGCCTGGGGGAGCCGCTCGTCCACCACCGACGGGACGATGACGTCCTTGGGGGGCGCGGGCGGGAGGGGCTGGATCCCGAAGAGGAGCCCGTGGCCCCGGCCCCGCTCGCCGAGCTTCACCTCCGCGACCTCGCCGAGCAGCGGCGGGAACCGGGCGGGGGCCCACTCCTCCAGGTACCCCCGGGCCCTGCGGGCGCACTCGTCGTCCAGCGAGAGCTCGAGGCTCTTCTCCACCGCCATCGCCAGGGCCTCCTGGGACTTGACCTCGACGGGGTGCGCCTGCTCGGCGAGGGCGTCGCGGTACAGGTCGAGCTGCGCCTCGGTGAGGCCGCGGGGGATCGGCGCGTCGTACAGCGCCTGGGCGAACTCGTGGTAGGCCTCGCCGATGCGGGTGAGCGCGCAGATCGCGGGGCCGGGCACCTTCAGCCCCACCGTCTCGGTGTAGCGCTTCTCCACCTCCAGGAGGGCCGCGCCCTTGGCCCGGAGGCGCTCGGCCATCACCGCCTCGGGGAGGCGGAGCTTGATCTTCGCGAACTCGCGGTAGATCGGCTCCGAGAGGAGGAGGTGCGCCCTGGCCACGCCCTCGAGCGCGCCGCCGGGCTCG
>DATMSB010000051.1:0-5298 GCA_035565615.1 Vulgatibacter sp.
CCGAGTACGACCGGGCCCTGGGCTGGCTGCTCTCGCGCCCCGCCTCGAGCAAGGCCGAGGCCTCGCGGTACCTCGCGGCCCTCTACATGTGGAGGGGGGAGAAGGGCGATCGCCAGCGGGCGGAGGAGGCGCTCCTCCACACGCCCGAGGGGGCGCGCCGCGACAACGACATCGGCGTGCTGCTCCTGGCGAGCGGCGAGGGGGAGGCGGCGCTGATGGCCTTCGACGCGGCCCTCGAGAAGGACGCCGGGCTCCTGGAGGCGCTTTTCAACCGCGGCCTCGCCCTGGAGCTCCTGGGCCGCACGGACGAGGCGATCGCCTCGTGGGAGAGGTACCTGGGCGCCGCGCGCGCGCCGGGCGAGGCGCCCTGGATCGCCGAGGCGCGCCAGCACCTCGAGTCGCTCCGGGAGGATCGCGGCGGCGCCGACTAGCCTCGACGGGCGCCGAGCGGCGACCCCAGCGGAGGGGCGGGTCGCACGGGAAGCGCCGAACCCGATCCCGAGCGCGTCCTCAGGCAGGCGGCAGCGCCACGTAGGTACCGGCGTCCCGGGCGAGGGCGTGCCGCAGCGCGGCCCTGCCGTCGTAGACGATCGGCGGCCCGTGGGCGAAGCAGAGGACCTCCACCGGGAGCTGGTCCAGGACCCGCTGCACGCTGACCCGGGTCCGCTGCGGATCGTCCTGGTACTCGGACGGCACGAAGGTGGGCACGCCCGATCCGTCGTGGATCAGGAGGTCGGAGAGGAAGACCACGCTGCGCGGCTCGTCCATCCACAGGGTGTACATGGCCTCGCAGGGGCCGGGCGTGTGCAGGGCCGCCAGCCCGCCGGGGAGCAGGTCGCCGCTGGAGTAGCGGTGATCGGGCTCCTCCTCCAGATCGCCCGGCGTCGACGAGACCCCGGGGCCCTCCGGCGCGTACACCGGGACCCCGAAGAGCCGGCGGTATCGCCACGCGGAGCGCTGGTGGTTCGCGGCGGTGAGGGCGATCGCCTGGATCCGGCCCAGCCGGCGCAGCTCGCTCTCGACGACGGGGAGGGGATCGATCAGCGTCACCCAGCCCTCGTTCACCACCGCGTAGGCGTCGCTCCGGGCGCCGCCGATCCGATCGTCGTCGACGCGCCAGCGGTGGACCGTCGGCACGATCCGCACCACCTTGCGCGCCTGGGTCGCGGGCTCGCTCATGCGTCAAAGCTGCGCACGGCGCCAAGGCGTGGCGAGCCCGAGGGTGCGTCAGGCCGGTCGGAGCGCCCGGCGCACCACCTCGGGGATCGGCAGGGACGTCATCCGATCGAGGTCGGTGGTGACGACGGTGATCTCGCACTCGCAGAGGAGCGTGCCGGTCGAGGGATCGGTCGCCTCGTAGCGGCAGACGAAGGAGCTGTTCCCCACCCTGGGGAAGGAGAGGGCGATCTCCACCTCCATCCCGTACCGGAGCGGCGCCCGGAAGTCGGTCTCCACGTGGACCGCCGGCCAGCCGACCCGACGCTCCTGGATCCACTCGGGGTAGGGGATCCCGGTGGCCGGCCCGAAGAAGGCCTCGAAGGTCATGTGGAAGTAGTCGTAGAAGCGGGGGAAGAACACGATCCCCGCCGCGTCCACCTCGTTGAACCGGACCGGGAAGCGCGCGACGGTCGGCTTCGCCGCCGCCTCCCGGGATCCCTCGGCGTCTGGCTTCCGCTGGCCCATGCTCAGACGAAGGCCGAGATCCCGGTGAGCTCCTTGCCCAGGATCAGGGTGTGGATGTCGTGGGTGCCCTCGTAGGTGTAGACCGACTCGAGGTTCACCATGTGGCGGATCACCGGGTAGTCGTCGGTGATCCCGTTGGCGCCCAGGATCTCCCGGGCGAGGCGGGCGGCCTCGAGGGCCACGCGGATGTTGTTGCGCTTGGCGAAGCTGATCTGCACGAAGGTGTGCTGGTCCAGATCCTTGAGCTGGCCCAGCCGCAGGTTGACGAGCTGCGCCTTCACCAGCTCGGTGTAGATGGTGGCGAGCTTCTCCTGGGTGATCTGGAAGGCGGCGATGGGCTTGCCGAACTGCACGCGCTCGAGGGCGTAGTCGCGCGCGGCCTCGAAGCAGGCGACGTGGGCGCCGGTCGCGCCCCAGGCGATGCCGTAGCGGGCCTGGTTCAGGCACATGAGGGGACCGCGCAGGCCCTCCACGCCGGGGAGCACGTTGGCGGCGGGGATCCGCACGTCGTGGAAGGAGAGCTCGGCGGTGAGGGAGGCGCGCAGGCTCACCTTGCCCTGGATCTCGTGGGCCTCGAAGCCGGGCATGCCCTTCTCCACCAGGTAGCCGCGGATGCTCTCGGGCCCGCCGTCGTCGGTCTTCGCCCACACCACGGCGACGTCGGCGGTGGTGCCGTTGGTGATCCACAGCTTGGTCCCGTTGAGGATCCAGTCGTCCCCGTCGCGGCGGGCGCGGGTCTTCATGCCGCCCGGATCGGAGCCGTGATCCGGCTCGGTGAGGCCGAAGCAGCCGATCAGCCGCCCCGCCGCCATCTCGGGGAGGAAGCGCTCCTTTTGCTCCTCCGAGCCGAAGGCCCAGATCGGATACATGGCGAGGGCCCCCTGCACCGAGCAGAACGAGCGCAGGCCGGAGTCGCCCCGCTCCAGCTCCTGCATCGCCAGCCCGTAGGTGACGTTGTCGGTGCCCGGGCAGCCGTAGCCGTGCAGGTTCATGCCGAGGAGGCCGAGCTCGCCCAGCTTGGGGGCGAGGTCCGTGGGGAAGGTCCCGGCGCGGAAGTGCTGCTGCACCACCGGGAGGAACTCCTCGTCCACCAGCTTGCGCACGCTGCGGCGCACGAGCCGCTGCTCGTCGGTGAGGAGGTCCTCCAGTCGGAAGAGGTCGATGCCCAGAAGCGAATCGCCCAAGGTGGACTCCGTCGTCGGTTCCCGCGAGATGAGGGCGGGGGTGAGAGGTGGAGCCTCGGCGTAACACGCGGCTCCGAAGCCCGGCAAGCGGACGGCTCGACCCCGCCGCACCGGGCGCGGTAGGTTCTGGGTCCCCTCGCGCGTTGGAAGCCACGTGGCCATCGTCCGCACAGCAGCCCGAACCGCCATGGGCGCCCGCCAGGTCGTCAAGGACCTCGGCCGGCTCCAGCAGATCGTCCAGATCCTGGCCCGGCACGGCTTCGGCTGGCTGGTGGCACGGGTGGACGTGCCGGGCATCGGCCTCTTCCGCAAGGGGGACGAGTCGGATCAGGCGCCCACCCCCGAGCGCGTGGCGGCGGTGCTGCGCGAGCTCGGCCCCACCTTCGTGAAGCTCGGGCAGATGCTCTCCACCCGCGGGGACGTGCTCCCGCCCGGCTACGCGGAGGCCTTCCAATCCCTGCAGGACGACGTGGGGCCGATTCCCTTCGACGAGGTCGAGGAGCAGATCCGCGTCGCCCTGGGCGCCCCGCCCGCCGAGCGCTTCTCCCGCTTCGACGAGCAGCCGCTCGCCACCGCCTCGATCGCCCAGGTGCACCGGGCGCGGCTCCCCTCCGGCGAGGAGGTGGCGGTGAAGGTGCAGCGCCCCGGCGTGCGGGAGCTGATCCTCACCGATCTGTCCATCCTGCAGTTCATCGCCCGGCAGGCCGAGGGGCAGATCCCCGAGGTGGCGCTGCTCGACGTGCCGGGCGTGCTGCGGGAGCTGCGCAAGTCGATTACCGACGAGACCGACTTCCGGGTGGAGGCCGCGAACCTCGCCCGCTTCCACGCCAACTTCGCGGGCAACGACCGCGTGGTGATCCCCGAGGTCTTCCCCACCCACTCCGGCGAGCAGGTGCTCACCATGGAGTGGCTCGACGGCGTGAAGATCAGCCACGCCCGCGAGGCGGGCTGCGACATGCGGGAGGTGGGGCGCCTCTACCTGCAGACCGCGTTCCAGATGCTCCTCGAGGACGGCTGCTTCCACGGGGATCTGCACCCCGGCAACGTGCTCGTGCTCTCCGGCAACCGGCTCGGCCTCCTCGACTTCGGGATGGTGGGCCGCCTCACCGAGGAGATGCGCGAGAACCTGGTGACGATCTTCTTCGCCATCCAGCGGCGCGACTACCGCACGGTGGCCCGCGTCTACTGGGAGCTGTCCACCCGCGTCGGGCACGTCGACTACTCGGAGTGGGAGGGGGATCTGCAGGAGCTGATGGAGCGGCAGGTGGTGGGCCGCAGCGTCGCCGAGCTCCAGGTGGAGGACTTCCTCCGCCAGCTCACCGAGATCGCCTTCCGCCACCGGGTGCGGATGACGCCGGCCTACACGCTCTTCTTCAAGGCGGTGATCACCACCCAGGGCCTCGCCAAGCAGCTCGTGCCGGAGGTGGATCCCCTCGACGAGATGCTCCCCTACCTGCAGCGGATGGCGAAGGAGCTCTACGGCCGCGAGCGCCTGCAGGAGGAGATCTTCTACCAGCTCACCGCGCTGCGCTACACCGCGCGGCGGCTGCCGGTGCTGGCGGGGCAGCTCGTCTCCGATCTGCACGAGGGCAAGCTGCGCCTAAAGGTGCGCACCGAGGCCAGCGAGGAGGATCGGGAGCGGCGCGATGGACAGGTGAACCGGGCGATCCTCGCGCTCCTCTGCGTGGGGATCGCGATCGCGGCGAGCCTCGCCCTGGGGGCGCCGGGCCCGAGGCTCCTCGGGCTGCCGCTCCCCACCGCGCTGGGGTACGGCGCGTCGTTCGGGCTGCTCGCCGCGACCTTGCGCGCGGTGTGGAGGAGCAGGAAGAGGCCGTGATCTCGGAAGAAGCGCTGGAAGGGATCGTCGAAGAGGTGAGGCGCAAGTTCTCGCAGCGACCCAAGGTGGCCATCGCCGGCTTCGGCAAGGCGGGCAAGTCCTCGCTCTTCAACGCCATCTACGGGCAGGACGTCGCGGCGGTGAGCATGCGCACCGACGAGACGGTCGAGGCCCAGACGCGGGAGCGGTTCGGCATCGACCTCACCGACACCCCCGGCTTCGGCACGGGCCGCTTCTCCCTCGAGGAGGTGGCGAGGAGCGGCGCCTTCGACGCCCAGCACGTGGTCATCCACGTGCTGAACGGCATGTCGGCGATCTCGGCGGAGGACGAGCGGCTGCACCGGCTCCTCGACGCGTCCATCACCCGACGCATCACCGTCGTCAACAAGGTAGACCTGCTCGAGCCCGCCGAGCAGGACGAGTTCGCCGCGAGCGCCCGGGACAAGCTCGGAATCGCTCGGGCGGATCTCCTCTTCGTGTCGGCGCGGAGGGGAGACGGGATCCCCGCGCTGATCGAGCGGATCGCCGACCTGCTCCCCGACGCCATGCGAGACGCCTTCATCGCCCAGCAGCGGGGGGACATGGAGCTCAAGG
>DATMSB010000052.1:0-3790 GCA_035565615.1 Vulgatibacter sp.
ACTCCAGCCCGCCCGATCGAGAAGGGGCAGCTCCGCCACCGAGGGCGGCGGCAGGGGGCTCGACGCTGACAGTCTGATGTGCGATCAAAGGGCTGGTCGCTCGTAGTTCACCCCGGCCCCATGTCCCTGGCTATGGGTGGCCCCATGAGGCTGACTGGTGACAAACGAGAGACCACGGGATTCCAGCTCCTTGTCCACGTCGTCGAGGAGCACGTTCGCAAGCAACGGTGACAGAGGGCCTCCCTGCGGAGTCCCTTCGTACCGCTCCACCACTACGCCGTTCGCCATGATGCCGGCGTTCAGGTAGCGGCGGATGAGCCGCAGCACCGACTTGTCCCCGATCCGCTTCGCCAACCTGCCCATCAGCACGTCGTGGTTCACGCGATCGAAGAAGCTCTCCAGATCGACGTCCACCACCCACTGCTTCCCTTGCTGTACGTAGCCCTGGGCCTCACGCACCGCGTTGTGTGCGTTCCGCCCTGGCCGGAAGCCGTGGCTGTGCTTCGAGAAGGTCGGGTCGAACAGGGGCTGCAAGACCTGCAAGAGGGCCTGCTGGATGAATCGGTCGAGCACCGTGGGGATGCCCAATTGTCGCTCCCCACCGCCGCTCTTCGGGATTGCGTGCCGTCGTACCGGCTGCGGCTGGTACCGCCCCGCGAGGATCTCTTCGCGGAGTCGAAGCCAGTTCGCTCGCAGGTAGTCCGGCAGCTCTTCCACCGTCATCCCGTCGATACCTGGGCTGCCCTTGTTGTTCCTGACTCGCTTCAGCGCGGCCTGAAGGTTTTGGCGCTTCAGCACCTTTGCCATCAGGTCGCTCGCTCCTGGGCGCTCGTTTCCTTTAGCCGCCGCCGACGCTTCCTCGCTCCGCTCTACCCTCGGGGCTTCACCCCTACGCTCGAGCGGGAGCTCCAGTTGCCTGGACATCTGAGGCTTTGCGCCTTCGAGACTCACGGGCGTTTCACCCTTCCTACCGTTCGGCCCTTCACGCCCTGTGCGCGAGCGCTACTACGGCCTCTGCTGACTTCTCGCTCCGCCTCGCGGCGTCGCCCTTTCAGGCGCAAGGCGAGATCTCCCCGGGTAAGAACAGTGGCTTTCCCCGCGCGGTCGCCGGATCTACGACGTTTCCCTTTGGTCACGAGGGCTTCGCGGTCATTTGCCCGCTCGCCCTGGTCCGCGTCGCCTTCTATCCGGTTCCTGTACGTCGACCCGCGGTTTCGCTCCCCGCTTCCTTCAGCTCCGTCCTCGCGGCGCGGCGCCTTGCGGTTCGCTCGGGGTTCCTGTGACCAAGCACCCCAGAGGACTTTCACCTCCAAGTCACTGCCCATGCCGGGCGCACAAACGGCGAGAGCCCCGACGGGGTGACCGTCGAGGCTCTCTGGTAACCGCCCACCGCCGATGACTCGCGGTGGGGTAAAATGGCTCCCCTTGCGGGGGCTTGCGACGAAGCGGGCCGGATGAGGCCGCGGGCGCAAGTGGTGGATCTCGCCGGGGTCCCGGAGATCGGGGGCTTCCCAGAGCGCCTCGTGTGAACCGGCGGCGGGGGCGAGAGCCGAGACGCTGCGACGAGGCGTCAACCAACTGCGGCCTCCGTGGGACGGCGGGACGCCCCGCCTCGGGGCCGCGTCCCGGGCGTGGTGGGCCTGAAGAGCCGGTGGCCGGGTCTGGCGCCGGCTGGTGGGCGGTGGCCGGCGTGGGGCGCACGTGCGCGCCGTCAAGCGAGGCCCCCGATCCGTCCCTGGAGCTCCAGTCCCAGAGAGTTCTGGCGCTCGACCAGCCACGCGAGGAGCCCGCGAAAAGAAGCCAGCGCCTCAGGCGTCGCGCGAAGAGGATTCTGATCGAGGTCCCAGACCACGTTCAGTAGCTTCGCGAGGTCGTCGTCAGCCTCCTCGTCGCGATAGATGGAGCGCTCGTCTTCCGCCCGGAGGCGTTGAAGGAACCACGGTAGCGTGCGCAGTCGAACGCCGGCCGCGGCAGGTGTCGACAGCCATCGAGCGAACTTGGCCAGTCGACGCCCTTCCTGGGGTGCTTTGTCCATCCACAGCGAGATGACATCCCAGATGCTGGCGACGTGGTCGGCGTGACGTTCGGTCCATACGTCACTGACCCACCAATCGATGCCGAGCAGGGCGTCCCAGACCTCCTCGTGCCGAGGCCACCGCCTTGCGCCGTCCACCTCGGAGAATGCGCGCTGCGTGATCTGGCGAACGAGTGGACCATACGTTGCCGGGGTCCGTTCGGCCGAGAGGGCGCGACGGTGGAGCGCGTTCAGGAACTTCTCAGGCCAGTCGTGAGCTTCGCTGTGGAGATCGACGATCGCCTCCCAAAACACCTCGGGCTTCTCGACCGGGCGCAGCTGCAACACCACCGCAGCTACGCTCTGCAGCACCCATATTTCGTCCTCGTGGGGATACTGGTGATCCCGTCGCTGCAGATCGGCTCGTGGCCTTGCGGCGACGACATCGAGGGCGACCCGCCAGAACTGGATAACGTTCTCTCGCTCCTCTGGGCTCGAGGTCTCGTCTGGCAGAGGCAGCCACTCGTGGCTGCAGCGCACGAGATGGAAGTCCATGACCCTGGAGTCAGGCCACCTGCGGCGAAGCTCGTCGATCTCAGCGAAGCGGCTCGCTTCGCTGAACCGATTCCAATCGGAGGGCATCGGCCCCAAGGTGCCAGCGACGAATGTGGCGATAGCCTGCTCGACCCAGGCCGCTACATCGTTCTCGAGTCGTTCAAGCGCCTGAGCCTCCTCCTCGGGGATCCTGTGCTGCCAAGCGCGAAGAACGTCAACGCGGTCACGCACGTGCGCCCACTCCACCACGAGGCGTCGCAATCGTCCAAAGTCCTCGCCAAGCACGACTCGCTCCTCGGCGCATCGCGCGAACAGCAGGCGCACCGCAACATACTTCTCCGCGAAGACCATCTCAGCGACGAGACGCCGCCACCGTACCTCGTTGGGTTCGCGTGCCCAGAGAAGGGCGGCCGCCTCTGAGAGAAAACAATCCCATGTCCAAGTCGAGACATCGTGCTCGCCGGCGAACCCGCTTCGCTCAGGAGGCGCGCCAAGAATGGCTTCGATAGCCGTCTCGATCGGGAGACGCCGCTCATCGTGACGGGCGAGCCATTCCCCATGCCACAGAAAGACCGCGATGCCGCCCGTGATGGCGTTGACATACTCGTCGCCAAATCGCTCCTCACCGCCTGGCAGCGCAGAGCCTGCCTCCGCGAACTCTCGAATTCGCTGCCATGTCCGCCATAGCTCCTCGAGTTGCTCATCGTTCTGAATCTGTCGCTCATCTAGGATTGTCCTGCAGCGTATCGGGAAGCTGGTGACGAGCATCCGATCGTTCATCTCCTGATGCTCACTCGCTCTCTCGGACTGCACTCGTTCTAGCGCGACGTTTACGATGACCGTTCCGTGCGTCGGGTCGTGCCGTACCTCGTAATTGGCCGGGTCGAGCCAAAGGTCGAGTTGCTCTGCCATCTCTGCAAGGCTCTCGCCTGCAGCCCGCCTCTGCTTCCACCAGTCTCGCACCGTCGCGAAGAACGTCTGCATCTCCTCGCTCTTGAGGAGTCGCTCCGTCGCGATATGGCGGAGGTCACGCTTTCGGTGCTCGAGCCCGTGGAATTGTCGTGCGAGGTCGATGAAATACGGCTCTCATGACATGTTTGTGGGTGCCTGAAGGCGTCCCGGCAGGGGTGGGCAGAGTCCTGACAGCTTGAGCATCGCGAGGTTGATCAGCGAGCCGACGTGATGGAAGCCGTGGGCGATCCGGACGAGTAGACGGAGCTG